>JANQSR010000177.1 GCA_028279205.1 Simkania sp. | reverse complement strand
AACGTTGGGCGAGCAAAAAATCGTAAATATTGCACTCACAATAGAAGGGAAAAGACCCAAATTTCAAAAGAGAAGCGAAGAGATCCGCCAATCTGTCGCAGATGCAACCGCCCTTCCCCTAGATCGGGTGGGGATTACCTTCACTTCGGGAGATGGGCTAACCGCTTTTGGAAGAGGGGAGGGGCTCATGTGCTTTGCTTCGATCACAACGGTTTTAGTAAACGTCGAGTAGGAGCCTTTTCTCCTTTCGCATCTGACTGATATAAGCATCCGCTTCTGCTTTTGGCATAGTGCCTTGACGCATCGCAATCAAAGAAAGGGTTTTTGTGACCTCTTTTGCCATGCGGTGCGCATCTCCGCAGATATAAACGATCGCCCCTTCTTGAATCCACTGCCAGATCTCACCCCCTTTTTTTAGCATCAAATGTTGCACGTAGGTCTTTTCTTCTTGATCGCGCGAAAAGGCGCAGTCAAGACGGAGCCTATTTTGACTCTCGAGCTCTTCAAAAAAGGATCTGTAGTAAAAGTCATGCGAGCGGCTGCGCTCCCCAAAAAAGAGCCAATGTTTGCCTGAATCCTTTTGCAGTGTGCGCTCTTGTAAAAAGGCGCGATAGGGGGCGACCCCCGTTCCAGGGCCGATCATGATCAAGGGGAGCTCTTTTTTTTGGGGGAGTTTAAACCGAGGGTTGGGGTGATGGTATAGACGGATCGGTGTTTTGTTTTGTTTCGCTCTGTGGCAGAGAAAGTCGCTTGCCAAACCCTGGCGTATTTCCCCCCCTTGCTCAGATTGGAAGGTGACGATGAGCAGATCGACGGAAGTAAGATCCTTTTTTTGAGAGGAGGCGACCGAGTAGAAACGGGCAAGCATGGGAGAGAGTTTGGATAAGAGGGTTTGCAAATCAATCTTAGAGGGGGAGCATCTCTCAAAGAGGGTCAAAAGATCGTGCGATTGGGCAAAGGCTTGCCGCTCTTTTTCATCAGAAAAAAGGAGCTTGGGAAAAAGGGAGAGGAGAGGAGCGGTAATCCGAATGAGATTGCAGTGATCGATCAAGAACTCTTTTAGAGAGAGGGGAACTAGTGTGCGTGGATGTTTGATCTTTTCTTCTCCTCTCCTTTTCATAGCGTTTAAAATTTTTTCGACAAAAGGAAGGGGGTTGGAGGGAAAAATGGCGATCGCATCTCCAGGCTCATAGGTGATGTTTGAACCTGTCAGATCTAGTTTGAGATGGTAGGTCGACTTCGAGGAGTCTGGATGATTAAGTCTTTCTCTTTCGAGCAGCTTAGAAAAAAAGAGAGAGCGAGGCATAGAAAATCTAACTCTTAGTCCTCGCTTGGCCAGACAGGAGAGTCTCCTGCTTGCCAGTTTTTGGTGAGTTTGGCCATCTTCTTACCTGAAATCCCCCCCAAAAAGGCAATTCCGTGTAGCAGGCGGGCTCTTGTTTTCTCTTTGCCCAAAATTACAATCGATGCAAAGAGGGGAGGGCCTTGGTGGCGCCCTGTAATGGTGGCAAAAAGAAGGCGCATGACACACTTTTTGTGGTGCACATCAAACCGTTTGGCCACCCCATGTGATGCAGCTTCGAACCCACTCTTATCCCAGTTTTCACTCTCATCCATGCTCCAAATCATGCACTGAAGCAGCATAGCGCTTAAAGTGGGATCGATCCCTTGAGGGCAGAGCAGCTCCCGATCGAGTTCGATGTGGTTGACGAACAGAAAGGCGCAAAGTTCGATGAACTCTCCAAATGTTTTAATCCGCGTATGTACGAGCGGCATGAGCTGTTTCATTTTATCTTTCGAAAACCCCCACTCTGAGATTCTGTCCCAGAGTTGATCTTCGGAGATCAAATTGATCAGGTAGTGTTGATTGAGCCAGTCGAGTTTTTTCACATCAAAAAAGGCTCCTGACGTGCCGACTCTTTCAACCGAAAACTTTTTTGTGATCGCATCAAGTGGGTAGATCTCTTGATCATCAGGCATGCTATAGCCCATCAAGGTCAAAAAGTTGACAAACGCTTCGGGCAGATATCCACTTTGCTTGTAGTAAAAAACAGAGGTGGGATTTTTCCGTTTTGAAAGTTTCTTCCCATCCGCTCCAGTGAGAAGGGGCATGTGCAAGACTTTAGGCCTTTCCCACTTTAGATAATCGTATAGAAGGGCATGTTTGGGCGTTGAGCTCATCCACTCTTCTCCTCGGATCACATGGGTGATCTTCATCAGGTGATCATCAACCACATTGGCCAGGTGGTAGGTGGGCAGTCCGTCCGATTTTAAAAGCACTTGGTCATCCACATCGCTCCAAGGGCAAGTGATCCGCCCCTTGATCTCATCTTGATATTCACAGGTGCCAGTGAGGGGCACTTTGAGACGGATGGTATAAGGGGTGCCCGCTTTTTCCCTTCTGCTTATCTCTTCAACGCTCAAATTGCGGTAACGTCTGTCATAACCTGGTTTTGTATGGGTTTTTGAGGCGATCTGCCGCATCTCTTCGAGCTCTTCTGGTGTGGCAAAACATTTGTAAGCTCTATCTTGATCGAGCAGTTTTTGGGCATATTCTCTGTAGATGGAGGTTCTTTCAGACTGCCTATAGGAGCCATGAGGCCCTCCGATGTCAGGCCCTTCATCCCACTTGATTTTAAGCCATTCAAGTGCTTTATAGATGCTCTTTTCATATTCGGGGCGGCTGCGCGCCTTGTCGGTATCTTCGATCCGTAAAATAAACTCCCCCCCATGGTGTTTGGCAAAAATCAGGTTAAAAAGAGCCATGTAGGCGGTTCCAACATGGGGCTCTCCCGTTGGTGAGGGCGCGATGCGTGTGCGAACTTTTGCCATTTTTTCTCCTTGGGATCTGGCTATTTGGGAAAAAAGATTTTTTTGTTTCTAAGGTTTCTCACTCTCTCTATGAGGAGGCCTAACCCCTTTTTTTCCAAAGCAGAAATTTCAAAAAGGGTGGAAGGATCGAAAGGGTACTCTTTTTTAAACGGTTCTAGGTGCTTTTTTGCTCCTTCGTGATCCACTTTGTTTAGGGCAACGACAAAAGGTTTTTCTAAAATAAGTGGCATGTACCGTTGGATCTCGCGGCGAAGTGTGAGAAAATCTTGGAAGGGGTTTTGCCCATCCACCCCCGCGATATCGATCACGAAGATAAGGGCTGAGCACCTTTCAATGTGGCGTAAAAAAGAGAGTCCCAAACCACGGTCTGCATGAGCGTCAGTAATGATTCCTGGAATGTCGGCGATGTAGAGGCGGGAGAAGTCATCAAAATCGATATAACTGATCTGAGGATCTAGAGTCGTAAAAGGGTAGGCGGCTGTTTTCACTCGAATGGGGGCGATCTGATTGAGGAGGGTCGATTTGCCCGCATTGGGAACGCCGACAAGCCCTATGTCAGCAATCAGTTTGAGTTTGAGCTCTACATCCCGCATCTCCCCTTCCCGTCCAAGGGTGCACTTTGAAGGAGCTTGACAGGTTGCTGTTTTAAAAAAGGTGTTTCCAAGCCCCCCTTTTCCTCCGCTGCAAATTTTCAGCCTCTCTCCAGGCTCTTTGAAATCGTGGATGAGAGTTTGTGTGTGAGCATCTAAAAGAAGCGTTCCACAAGGAACCTTTAAGATGAGATCTTTCCCTTTTTTTCCTTGTCGGTTGTTGCCACCTCCAGCCTGACCTTTGGGCGCATCGATTTGAGCTCGATTTCTGAAACTGTCGAGTGAGTTGATAGAAGGATCGGCAGTGATGATTATGGAGCCGCCACGCCCTCCGTTGCCCCCAGCAGGCCCCCCCTTGGGCAGATACTTTACACGAAGCCAGGCGACAATCCCGTTGCCCCCTTTCCCTCCAGATAGTTTGAGCTTGACGTGGTCTTTAAACATAAGAAGTCCTCGCTTAAGTTAGCTTAAGCTAAGCTAACTAGACAGCTGGAGCGGGGAGGACTGATACCTTGGTTTTCTTACCTCTAGTGTACCGAACCACGCCGTCGACAAGGGAGAAGAGCGTGTCATCTCTTGCTCTTTTCACCCCAGAGGAGGGGTGCCACTTGGTTCCACGCTGGCGCACTAGAATACTCCCTGCTGAAACAAAAGTTCCATCCGATTCTTTGACTCCTAGCCTTTGGGAGTTGGAGTCTCGCCCGTTCCGACTCGAGCCTTGCCCTTTCTTATGCGCCATCTTGCCCTTTGCTTACCTGGTTTAAGATTTTTGTGATCTTGACTTTGGTATACCTTTGTCTGTGACCCACCTTGCGACGGTACCCTTTACGCCTTTTGTATTTGAATGCGATTACTTTGGGCCCTTTCATTTCGCCGATGATCTCCCCTTCGACAAATGAG
>JANQSR010000166.1 GCA_028279205.1 Simkania sp. | reverse complement strand
GGCTGATCAAAACTTTTAAGCTCTTTTACTTTTTGATCCGAAATTTCAGCCTTAGTCATCATGAAATGCTTCCTCCATTATTAGTTACCCTTTGAGGGTTGCTTGAACAATTTTTTTACTTATTTGGCTTAGCTGTTCGTCTGTTTCGATAGCCACTTTAAATAAACCATTAAAGGCGGAAACATCCAAGTCGCCGAAATGCTTCCTAATTTCATCTGCTAAACTCTTTTGCGCCTCTTGCAAAGTGGTCATATCCCCCGAAAAATTGCACCGATCAGCTTCTACCAGTCCCTCTTTTACATTGACACACGTTTCGGCCAAAGAGATTGCCCAAGAGATATACCCTCCCAAGCTATCGAGTCCTGCACTAAACCACCCTCCGCTGAGCGTAAGCCCAACCCCTAAGGCCATCAGAGGGGATAGATACGAATTTTCATACCCAAACTTTCTAAGCAAAAAAGATCCGAATGTACACATTCCTCCAGCTGTCATCCCTAGTCCACACAAAACCCCCAACCCGCTTCCACTTGCCACTGATGTCCACATAATAGAGGCTCCTCCAGCCAATCCGAATGCAGAGTTAAGGCATGAGACAGCTGCTTCAATGTAGGAAAGCTGTTGCTGACTTTTAGCAATTTCGAGCGATTCTTTAAGCTTTTCTTCAAACCTCTTGTTGATTTCCTCCCTTTTTACAAGATCACTCTCAACAATCGTTTTTGTTGTATAATCCCGTCCGATGATCATCGTTTTCGTACAGTCTTCCAAAGAGGCTGCCAAAATCATTTGAGGATGGCACCCAAGGCCGATCTCAGACCCAGAAGAATGTTTAAAAGGCAGACCAAAAGGGCTTGTTTTTTTTGACTCGAGATCTTGGCTTATTTGTTCAATATTTCGTTTCTCACGCTCTAGGGAGGACGGTTTATCAACTTCTGGAAGAGGGATCACAGGAGGATCAAAAAGGGGAGGAGGCTCAGATGATCTGCTTAAATCGGCATCTGTTTGTCTCTTTTTCTCAGATCGTGCAGTGTCGTTTAAGGTCTGATCGGATGAGACTAACTGGCTCTGAGAAAGACCTGCTACTTTACTTCTCTTTAAAGGGCGAGATCCTCTGATTAGAAAAGGATGAAGATCTGGGTGATTTTCGACCGATTTCTCGTTTGCTTTTTCCCCTTTATCAGGAGGGTCAAGCAGCGAGAGGGGAGTGATGAGAGTGTTTTCAGCCTCTATAGAGGAGCTTTTTGTCATCGATCAGATTCTCCTGTTAAAGTCGCACCTCTGAGTTGATGCTCTAATTGAGCAATTTTTCTTCTTAACGTTTGGTTTTCTGATTTGAGCTGTTTTTTCGAGGCCTCAAGCGCATATCGGCTCTGTTTTAAATCGTCTAAAGCGAAGTTACATTGGGCTGCATAAAAATGAGGAGCAGGGTCATCACCATCGAGGATAGAGGCCATGCCCCAAGCCCTTAAAGCCTCGGTGTAAAACCCCTCCATTTGAAGGCAGGCTCCAAGACCCATCCAGAGCCTTTGCTTGAGCGGCTTAGAAATGAGCATTTGGTGAAAAAACCGTTTTGCCTCTGAGTAATGCCCCGATTGATAAAGAGCGTACGCTTGCAGCTCAATTCGACGAAATTTAAAAGTGGAGCAAGCCTGCTTGTTTAGAGGTTCGTCCGCAGAGAGTTTTTCCGAAACACGGCTTAAGACTTGTTTAAGGAGAGTCTCTTGACTCTTCGATAACATCTTGACCTCTCTTAAGTTTTTTGGTTCTGTACCATGTGATTTCCCGACTGCCCTAGCTCTCTTTGCATGTGTTGGAAACAGGACAAAATCACGATCGCAATCTGCACCATGGTATAGAGATCTTGAGTTTTGAGGTTATTAAAGTCTTGGCAATTTTTGAGCCAATCCTCAGCTCTATACCTGATTTTATCGAGTTGATAGGGAGAGACCTGAGTCAGATCTTCAGGAAGAAGCTCATACAAGGTTCCATCTTGGATGTTGCTCTTCTCGATAAAGTTCTCCATGATCTGTTTGCGATGCTCTTTGTAAAGTTCGTTGAGCTGCTCGACATCAAAATCTTTTAAAATTTCGGAGAGATCATAATGACTATTCTTATCTGAAAAGCTGACTGTGGAAGAACACCTATGAATGAGGGGGTAGAGGTATCTTTGAAGGATTCCGTTGTTTTCAGTGATTTTACCGTTGATGATTTTGAGATAGGAGGCCTGGGCTTCATCATGAAGCAGTGCCATTTTAGAGGGAATCATATTGATGTGGTTTGGAATATCACGCATGAATTTGGGTTCCTTATTAAGGTTTGTTTGGCGGATAAAGGGTAAAACCGTTTTCACAGATTATACCCAAACATTCTATTTTTGAGAACAACAAGATCTATTTTTTTATCACTTTCTACTCCTTATGTTGGGCTTAGGGCTTTTTCCCAAGAAAGATTTTATGGATGTTTTTATAGTCAAATAACCTATCAAATCTTCATAATTAAAATGCACGCGTTCACGGGGGGGGGGGTACGTCCTCAAAAACTCATGGCAAGTAAGTTTTTTTTTGCAAATGATAGGTGGTTTGTTTAAAATGTCTTGGTATGATGCCAGTAGAGTAATGATTTAGTTTGCTAGTTTATAATATTATGGATACTTATATGTAAATGGTGATTGCATCGTTAAGA
>JANQSR010000155.1 GCA_028279205.1 Simkania sp. | reverse complement strand
AGAACCCTAAAAAAATTTGAGATGGCTTGCTGAAACTTGCAAAATTAGGCCTTCAGGAACGATTGCTTAAAAAAATGTTTATAATGTCCTGAGCCCTGTAAAACGGTGCTCGAGGATTGATAATAATTGCTTTTTTGGTGTAAAATAATTTCATTTTTTTGAGGAGAGTCAGTTCAGGACGAGGTCTGGGCTCATGTTAAAAAAGCACACCGGAGAGGACTCGAACCTCTAACCACCTGATCCGAAGTCAGGTACTCTATCCAATTGAGCTACCGGTGCCCACAGCGGAGTCAGGATAACAAAACTAGACATAAGATGAAAGAGTGCAAAAGTGAGGGGATTGTCTTAAAATCGTATGCTTACAAAGATAGAGAGCGGGTTATCCATCTTTTTACCCCAGATAGGGGGATTGTTCATCTGATTGTCAAAAATCTTTCTGTTAAAAATCCACAACGTGTCAATTTAACGACCCCTCTTTGCAGGGGAGAATATGTCTACTATCAAGGCAAGTCTGAAATCTACCGTTTTGTTGAAGGCTCTATTTTAAACCTTCACTTGGCCTTGCGTGCCTCCTTGAAACTTCTCAAGCTAAGCGCAAACATGCTCCATACCATTCACGCGAGCCAACTTCCCCAAAAACCTTCTCCAAAACTCTATCAATTGCTCCTATCCTACCTTAAAAAACTGCCCCTCTCTCCTGAATCTTTATGGATGAGTTTTCATCTCAAATTGCTCAAACAGGAAGGGCTTCTCTCTTTTCAAAAACCAGATATTCGGTTTGCTCACACCTCCTATTCTCTGAATGAAGAGGAATGGCTTGTTTTTATCCTTCTTTTAGAAGGGCGCGATTTTTCCCTATTAGAAGGGCTCTCGCCTCCCAAATCTCTCAGGGAAAAAATAGAAAATGTGTTGCGGTTACAACACTCGATAGACACCTGACTGCTATTTGAAATGTGAAAGGAAATGTTTCCAATAAAAACCGATTTCCAATAAATAGGGAGAGTAAGATGTTAGAGTTAAAAGATCGATCCCTAATTAAAACAAAAAGCTACATTGATGGGAAATGGGTTGAAGGTAAATCAAAGTTTGCCGTGAGCAACCCTTTCGATCAATCGGTTGTAGCTGAGGTTTCCAACGCGGATGCTGTTCAAACAAGAGAAGCGATTAAATCTGCTCAAATAGCTTTTGAAAAATGGAAAGCGTTAAACGGTAAGCAGCGTGGGCACTATTTGAAAAAGTGGGAAACGCTTGTTCATGAGAATTGGGACGATTTAAGTGCCATTTTGACATATGAATCTGGCAAGCCTTTTGAGCAATCGACCCATGAGCTCATGGGGTGTGTGGGATTTCTCGATTGGCACGCTCATGAGGCTCAACGTCTTCACGGTTATGTGCCCCAATCTCCAGACCCAAATCGTCGCTTTATGATCTTGCGCCAACCTATCGGAGTTGTGGGTGTGATCTCTCCTTGGAACTTCCCTTCTGTCCTTGTCATCCAAAAATGCGCGCCAGCACTCGCTGCTGGATGCACTGTTGTGCTCAAACCCGCAGAGGATACCCCCCTTTCTGCGCTTGCCCATGCCGAACTTGCTCACCGTGCGGGAATCCCCCCAGGAGTCTTTAATGTATTAACCTGCCAAGATCCTCGTGTTGTCGGAGATGAAATGGTCTCTGATCCCCTTGTTCGAAAGCTCACCTTTACAGGGTCTACGGAGGTTGGGAAAAAACTGATATCTGCATCGAGTTATACGGTAAAAAATACGTGTATGGAGCTAGGGGGCAATTGCCCCGCGATTATATTCAAAGATGCGAACCTTGAAACGGCACTCTCTTCAACTTTTTGGTTTAAATTTTACAATGCTGGCCAATGTTGTAATAATATTAATCGGATCTTTATCCAAGAATCGATCTATGACGAGTATGTTGACAAACTCAAAAACATGGTTGATCAGCACCTCAGGCTAGGTTTCGGAATGAAAAAAGGGGTGACTATGGGCCCTTTGATTAATGAGCAAGGAGTTGCAAAAGTTGAAACGCTTGTAGGTGATGCTCTTCTGAAAGGGGGTAAGGTGGTGCGAGGGGGAAAGAGGGTCTCTCCTGGCTCCCTGTTTTATGAGCCAACAGTTCTTACCCACCTTAATCAGTCTATGCGCATGTATGGTGAAGAGGTTTTTGGCCCTGTCGCGAGTTGTTATAGCTTCAAGACAGAAGAAGAGGCTATCTTGATGGCAAATGAGACCCATTATGGACTTGCCGCCTACCTCTATACAGAAAATATCGGACGCAGCTGGCGCGTTGCTGAAAGATTGGAAGCAGGCTCTGTTGGTGTGAATACGCATGACGTTTGCTCAGAGCTTCTTCCCTTTGGTGGGTGGAAGCAGTCAGGGATCGGTCGTGAAAACTCGGTCGTTGCAAGTCTTCACGATTACTGTGAGACGAAATCTTTGGTGATCTCGGGAATCTTAAACGGCTAAAACTCACATAAAGTTCAAGGGGATGTGGTATTTTCCTTTTTCCGCTTTGATCATCTGCTCAAACTGCGCACCCTTTTCCCTCTTGTTAAGACAAAAGTAGTACAAGTCAAGCTGCCGAAGCAGTTGGATCTTCTCCCAGAGAAAGGCGTTTTCCCACCAAGGGGATTTAAGCTTGAGATTTTTTTTAAGAAAATGACCTAGCAAACTGTTTGAAGGGGGATAGTGAGTCTCTAAAATCGACTCAAAGTAATCGAGAACGCTCTCTTCTCCCTCTTCTCTAGCTAAGAAGCAAGCGTAGAGTGAAGAGTAAGGAGAGTCTATCCCGATGTTGTTTTTTGAAAAAAGCTTTTTAACATCCTGATGAGCGAGCAGGTGAGCCCAAATTTTGATCGGTTGCATGTCAACTTCTATCACATCAAATTTTGAGGCTCTTTCAAGAAAGGGAAGCAGCAGATCCCCTTTTTTTTGATAAAGCCCTTTTTCGAATAGAAATTTCAAAATGCGACTCTTCCTAGCAGATAACCGTTTGGGAGCCGTATGGAAAAAGTGTTTCAAGCACTCTTCGATTGAACTTTCTTCCGATTGAACCGCTATCTCGAAGTCGCTTTTCAAAGTGAGGGATTCCGTCCCAACCGTTTCTATTTTTCTTGTCAGAATATAATCGACGAGTTGGGGGTATCCCATCTCTAGTAAGGAGAATAACAGATTGTCGAGGAGTCGGTATCTTTCAGGCGCGCCATTTGGGATGTTTTGTAGAATTTCATAAAGAACGATCGGTTTAGAGAGCCAAAAGGCGAGCTGGGTTGCCAAATGCAGGTGGTGGACATTTTCGCTTGAAAATGTTTGGAAAGGTTGAATAAAACTCAGAACTTCCCACTCACGAGTCAGGTGGTCAATGAGCTCCTTTGTCTCTTTTGCTTGAAAAATGTGAGTCACATGGCGCAGGGCAAGGAGCAAAAATGAGTAAGCCCCCAATCGATCCCGACGTGAGATTTCGTGCAAACGGAAACCGACATGCTCTTTGACAAGGGATAGGAGGGGGTGTTTGACATACTTTCGAATGCCGAGCTCCAAACACTTGATCTCCTCTTCTAGTTCATTTCCGACCTGATACACAAGCGATTTACCCAAGTACTCTAGAGGGGCGCCAGGCGTTTTGCGAAGCTTTTCAAATTCGTCCAAGGCGTTAGCAAGGAGTCGATCTTTCTTGTCTGCTTCTTTGCTCCGTTTGGCCTCTTCTAAAAGAGTGATTCCTGCGCGAAAAAGGGCTTCACGCCCCTCTGCTCTTCCCTTGAAAGAGTGGGCAATGCGTCGATACTCGGTCAAAGCTTTTTTATAATCTTTGCTTGTCATGAATGCATCAGGGATCGATAGGCAGTTGACCATCACACTCTGTGATCCGAAAAAGAGCTTGATCTCTTCCATTTTGAAGTGGGTATCACGTAGAAGCAGGCCGAGATGCCCGCCAACTAGCGGAATGTAGCTAACATAACTAGAGACAAGGTTCCCATTGATCAAAAGATGCACGTTATTCTCAACTTTTTCTATGGCAATTAGGTGATGGCAGCTAGGTTTAAGGATGCACTCGGGAATATGCATCACCTCGACATTGGAGCGGAAAAGGGTAGAGAAGGGGTTTTTGGGAGTTCCGACCCAAAGACAATACCCCTCTTCAAGCTCCTTTCTATCTCCTGGTTCTGGAACGCAAAGCAAAATCCCAATTCCCTGACTCTCCTCTCCCAAAGTGAGGGGGATTTCGATGCGCATGTTTCCAGAGTAGGACTCTTTCGAGATCATGAGCATAAACCACTCCATCAAATTGGAAAAACGGCAGACAGCTAACCGCTTTGTCAACATGATGTTTTCTTGAAATTCCCAATCCTCTGTTTTGCTTAAGT
>JANQSR010000160.1 GCA_028279205.1 Simkania sp. | reverse complement strand
AGGATCTAGGTAGAGAGAGTGAACGATCAGTAGATCCCCTTCGTCCCAGTTTTCGCTCGTCTCGTAAAAATCACAATGAGGCTCTGTTCCCAACGGGGGGTTTTGGTGATCTAGAAAGCGGGGTTGGGTGCTACCAGAAGCAAGGTGAACGAGAGGCTGAAAGTGACACGAAATAAATGAAAATTGGTTGCGTGAGGGGGTGAGGTAGAGCAGGTGAAAAGAGAAGGCTTTTTTCTGTTTTTGTTTGCAGAGAAGCGTGTTGAGATCCTTCATGAATGAGAGGGGAGTGAAGGAAGCTAACCTTATGTCAACTTTGTGTATCAGAGCCTGAACCATCCCTTTGAGAAGGGCGATTTCTGCTAAAACCATCATCTGGGTTTCGAGAAGTTTGCCGCTCAAGATGAGGTAAGAATCATCGGTGAAGCGGAAAAAGTCGTGGTAAGAGCAGAGAGAGGTGGCTCCTTGCCATTTTGCAAATCCCAAATCGAAAAGGTTCCACTTGGGAGGCGATTCGACAAGCAAATCTCTGTGGGTTTGCTCTAACTCCTTCCACATCTCTTTGTTATTTTGCGCCGTTTGCTTTTTCTGCTTTAGGGCGAGCGTTTTGAGGTATCTCGAAATGGCGGTGATAAAATCGACAATATCTTGACACCGCTCTTCAACAGAGGGCGCAACCGCCTTCTCAACAATCTCTCGCAAATGTTCGGGGAGCAAGGATAACTGAATCGAGCCATAACTGAGCTTTCCGACGATCAGCTCAAACGTGATCACTCCGAGTGAGTAGATGTCAGTGGCAAAGCTCACCTTGAGCGGATTTTTTCTCTGCTCTAAGCTCATGTAGCTGGGTGTTCCCAGAAACTGTCCCTTTCTGGAATCGAAGGGGGTTTGCTCGTCTTGAGTTAGCTGGGCGATTCCAAAATCGATCACTTTGACCTGCCCCCCTTCGGTGATCAGAATATTTTCAGGTTTGAGGTCTCTGTGGATCACCCCTTGCGTATGGAGGTGAAGCAGGGCGTAAGAGACTTGCAAAATGATATCGAGCGCGCTTTCAACGGAGAGGGTTTGTTGCACAATAAATTGCTTTAAAGAGATCCCTTGCACAAACTCCATGCCGATATAGAGTCCCCCTTCCCATTTGCCCTGACCGTAGAGTTTGATGATGTTTGGATGATCTGTCAAAGCGATGATCTCAGCCTCTTTTAAAAATTGCTGAGCCATCTCTGGGTGGGTCATGTACTTGGGGGATAGAACCTTTACAACTAGGGGAAATCCATCCGGATGTATCGCAAGGTAAAGGTAACTCATGCCCCCTTTGCTAAGCAAGGTTTCCACTTTGTAAGGGCCGATTTTTCCAGACGGGATGAGAGGATCTTTCCCCTCTTTGGTCAGGTTGGGAAGGGTTGTCTGTTTGTAAAATTTGGGATTTTCCATCTACTTGTTTTTCAGGTGTGTCCAATTTGCGTGATTTTAACGCCGATCACATCCCCAATTTGGATGAGATGTCCTTTTGCCATGCACTTTCCATTGGCGATCAGGTTGACACTTTGCTGCGCCGTTACACTTGTCTCTAACACATTTCCTGGTTTTAATTTGAGAAGTTGATCGAGGTTGATCTTCATGCTAGCCACTTCGATCGACAAGTGGATAGGAACCTGACTTGGCTCAATCACCTCTTTCCCATCGGCTTGCCCCAAAGGTAGATCATCCCCCTCTTGTGGGGGCTCAAGGGGGGGAGCCTCTTCTTTTCTTAAAGGCTCTTCTCCTATTTCTTGGGAAGTTTCATCATTCATTTGGCTCTCCTCATAGTAAAGGGCGTAATCGAGGATCTTAATCCGATCCTCTTTGAGTTTTATTTGGAAAAGGGGAGCGTTATTGATCTTAAGTTGAAACGTTCCTCTTTGAAGTGTGGGAGAGAAAGAGCAATAATCGAGAATGAGAAAGTCCCCTTTGGAAAGAGCGTTCCAACTCTGTTGATTTAAAGAGACTCTTCCCGCTGTGATGCTCACTTCGACATCAATCTCTTGATAGAGAGGAGCCCAATCGGAAAGGGAGCACTCTCCTGTGTAGTGATCTTGAAATGCCTTGTGAAAAAGGGGGGGGCAGACAACACGTCCCCACACACTCTCTTCCTCTTTTTCAAGGGCAATGTCAATGCAGTAAGCCTTCTCTCCGCTTAACGGCATGTCGACTAGCTTCGGTCTGATTTTTTTAAAAATGTGCATCGTGTCAATGAGGTGCAAACTCTCTACCGCTAGATACCGAAAAAACCCTTTTTGTAAAAAGGGATCGGAGAACTCCTCTTTGCCCGCTTTCGGGTCGATCATCCAGGAAGAGAGTTTCTGAAAATCTTCCAAAGGGAAAATCAGGGAGAAACTCCCTTTAAGGGGAGTCATTTCGATATTGAGTTGCAAAGGAGAGCTGCCCATCCCTGAAAAAGTTTCAGACTCCATTCTCCATTCAGCTTTGCCCCTGCTTAGCTTGAGCTCTTTTAGATCGAAATGGTTGGCAAGGGCGTTTGAAAACTCCTCCCAGGGAAAGCCAGGGAAGGAGCCCCACATGGGAAGCTGTTTAGATTCTAGAATCGAGGCTTCGATCTGTCTGATCCATCCTCCAGGAGCATTATGCATAGCAACTTAAATTGGTTCTCTGTTTCGCAAAATACGTTATTTCTATCAATTTAGGAAGGGAATTCTCTTTTCTTCCCTTATTAAAGCGGTAACGCCTCTAAAGGCAAAATATTTCGGTTAAATGGAAGAGATACTTTAGAGATCATACCCTGTTTGCCGTTTTTTGTGTAAGGTGAAAGGGGGGCTCATCAAATTTGAAAGAGAAACCGATTTTTTCAATAGGGTCACTCTAGACAATAAAAGATATTTTTACTATCGAGGAAAAAAAGAGGTTTCTCATGCCGAATCGATTTTTTATCCTCCTTCTCATTACCCTTTTTGGTTTTACGCAACTAAACGGGGTGGTCGTTGTTGACACGGCAGAAAAATTAGAAGAAGAGATAAAAAAAGCGAATGAAGGAACAGTTGACGTTGAAATTGAAATAAGTGCCGAGGATATAGATTATAACTTCCCATTTTCACCTTTGAACTCAAATCAGGCATTTAGGGTCAAAGGAGGGAATAGTCTCACAATTCAAAGCAATGA
>JANQSR010000144.1 GCA_028279205.1 Simkania sp. | reverse complement strand
GCTAAACCTGCCACCCCTTCCTTTTCATACCTTCTTCTCACCCTCCTAAGATGCCTCTTTGTAATGCCTAGCTCTTTTGCTCCTGGGGACATTTTCATTTCTCCCCTATTTAATGCTATCAGCACATCAAGTCTTTTCAATTCCTTTTGTGTCATCCTTACCTCCATGCCTAACGCCTCCTATTTCAAATATTTGTCAGGGGGGACATTATCACGTTGCCCTTACAAAATAAAAATAAATATTGACTCTACATGGTAAGTGCATTAGCATGAGGAAAAAGAAAACCACTATTACCACCAGAAGCTCCAAGGCTCCAAAGCTCTGGGGCTTCTTTTTTTCACCTTATCTTATCTCAGGCCCTTTTCCCAATTTTTTCGAAACTTTTTTGTTTACACCACTTCTATTAATCGGTTAGTGTAAACACCTTGGTTTAGAAAGTGTGGTAGTAAACCGCTAAGTCAAACAAGTAAGCCGCAACCAAATAGCATGAGGTTAACCGTTATGATGTCTAAGATCTATCAGATTGTTTTTATGTGTTTTTTAGGGGTGAAAATGGTTGGATTTTCTTTGGAAGACTCCCCTCCCCCCCCCGTCCAAGTGGAGTCTGATGAGGAAGCCTTTCTCATTCGAAGAATTGCTGAGTTTTGGAAAGATGGTGATTACCAGATTGTAAAGACGCAAATTACGGAGTTTTTCGAAAAGTACCCAGAAAGCGCTCTTAAAGATAACTTTTTGGGTATCCTCGGAGATATCCATCTTCAAGAGAGTCACTTTGAAACTGCTTTGGGTGTTTATCAATCGATCCAAGATCCTAAAATCCAAGAAAAGGTGATCATTAACAAGCTTCATTGTTATTACGAACTCCATCATTTTGATCAGTTGCTTGTAGAAGGAAAGCCCCTTTTGGGAACAGAAACGGAGGCTTTAGAAGGGCGAGAAAAAGAGCTGGTTTTCCTTTTGGCTGAAGGGTGTTTTCGACAGTCTTTAAAAGAGATGGAAGCTGAGAGAAAATCTGAGCTTGTGCACGAAGCGCGCCGCTATTATCTCGATTTGAAAGAGACCCCTTACTCTGAAGCTGCTCAGTTTGCACTAGCAGAAATTTGCGCTAAGCTCGGTGAAAATGAAAATGGCGCGCAAGCTTACCTCGAGTTGGCAACTCTCCACCCCGACATGGAAGAGGATTTGCTTTTTCAAGCAGCTACGCTCCAATCTCACTACGATCAAAGAAGTGCCATCGATACATTTAGGAGGGTCAAGAAGCTTGAGGGGAATAAAGCTGGCCATGCTGCATTCAACTTGATCGCACTCCTTTTTCAAAACGAAGAGTATGAGCAAGTGATCTCCTTCCATGAACAAATGGAAGGAACTATCCCTGAATCCTATCAACCTTTGTTTCATTTTATTGTTGGGAGAAGCTTTTTCCTTGCTGGGGATCACAAAGGAGCAATCGCTCCCCTGGGGCTCTACATTGACTCGCAAGAGGCTCCAAGTGATCGTTTGCAAGACGCACTTTTAATCCAGATGACCTGTGCCTACCAAACCGATCGTGAAGATCTGTTTAGTTCAGGTTTCGAAAAGTTTAAAACTCTTTTCCCTAACGCTTCTCACACCTCAAAAGCACTTTTCATGCATGCAATGCTCTTGAAAAAATTGGGATTTTTATCTCAAGCAGACGAGAAACTGATGGAGATAAAAAGAGAGCATACCGATTTCGAAGATCAAGAGAGTTTC
Source organism: Simkania sp. (assembly GCA_028279205.1). GTDB lineage: Bacteria > Chlamydiota > Chlamydiia > Chlamydiales > Simkaniaceae > JANQSR01. The sequence continues at coordinate 2,489 of JANQSR010000144.1, read as the reverse complement.
CTCTTCGAATATGGACTTCTCGCTCATCAAAATGAGCGGTGGAAGGAAGGTTACGATGCATTCAAAGAGTACATAGGGACCTATCCCGAGAGCTCCCAGATCGACATGGCGTGGAAGCTCTTCCTCTCTTCTAGTTTCCGCTGTTATAAAAACGGCCAAGAGGGGGATCCTCACGACGCAAGGACTCTTTTTCAAGATCTTTCAGACATTTTGCAGCGAAGTGAATGCTTAAATGAAGAAGAGATCAGGGATTACAGTCTACTCTACGCTAAAATTGCGTATGAGCTCAAAGAATATCCTGAAACTCTTCGTGTGTTACAAGAGTTTGTCTTCAACCGATTGACTGAAGAAGAGGACAGCTCAATCCTCGCAGAAGCCCATTTGATCGCTGGGTTTTGCCATGTGGAGATGCTCAAAGATTATTCTGCTTTTTGTAGACACGCTGAGCAGGCGATTAAGATCAATCCTCAGGTGTGCGACAATGGCAACATTCATCTCCAACTATACAATGCCTACATCTCCCTTGCAGGGTTTGGTTCTCAGGATCAAACAAAAGAGATGATCGATCAAAAACATGATTTTATTTCGCACGCAGCAAAGCACCTGCAATTGGCCATTGACAGAGGGGGAGCCGAAGTGCAGGTAGAAAATCGTCTTTGGCTCGCTGGTTATTATTCGGAATATGTCAAGCAATACATGGAAGAGCGATGGACTCACACCCTCTCTGATCGATCCGATATTTCTGATGCTGTTGATAAAGCGGTTAAACACTACATGCATCTACTCTACTCGGATGGGCACCTTATCGAAATGAGTTTGGAAAACCTCTATCTAGAGCATGCGGCTTTGAAACTCGCAAAACTCATCGATTACCAAGGGGGAAAAGAGGAGAAACTTAAGTTAATAGAGGGATTGATTGATCAACAGAGCAGGCATGCAGAGTTTGGTTGGGAAACGAAAGAGCAAGCGCTTTTTGAACTGGCATCTGTTTATCGGGATTTGGGCCTTTCAGAAAAGGCTTATGAAACATTCCACTTTATGAAAGGGTTCTCGGATTCTATCCCTAATGGTATGCTAAGTGTGGCAATTTTAGAGTCAGCTCGTTTACACTTTAATTTGCTAGATGAGACATGCAAGACAGAGACTAACGAGGAGGTGCTTGAAATTTTGAACGATCTCAAAGAGCTGCAGATCCGCAAAAGTGTCCACTCTGAGCCAGTCCACTTGGAGGCGGCACTCGATTATGCGAGGATCCGCTTAGAGGTAAGTGAGATCGAAAATAAGGAGTCCCGTCACCTCTTTTTGTTAGGCCGTATTCAGGATGAATTCACCTCGGAAGAGGATATCATGAATCAGGAGTATCTGTGGAAATTAGGCCACGATCTGAAAAAAAGGCAGATTTTTGACGTTTATATGCAATTTATTGATGCAGAAAAGCACCGCCTCTTAGCTGCACAAATGCAAAAGCAAGAGCGTGTGAGCGAGATGCAGGAGCAGACTGAATTGGCAATGAGTCTTTACCATATGGTCAAAGAGAGCCCAGCAACACCCCGCTCTCTTTACGAAAGGGTCTCGGATCGTATAAAAGAGATAACAACTTTAAAAACTTCATTAGATGAAAAAGATTTATGAAAAAGCGACTTTGCTTTTTTCGGGCAAAAAAGCCCCCTTTTTTTTATCACTCCTCTCTTCCCTGATCCTGTATGTCGGGGGGTATGTGGGGGGGCTTTATCCCCTTTTTACTTTTGCTAACGAGTTTGAGTCTGAAAAATACCTCAAAAGTGTGAAAGAGCATCTGGAGGAGAGGTTCACCCCTTCCGAAAAGAAGGAATTAAAAATAGGGTTTGATGATCAGCATGTCACGCTACTTGGATCAAAATTTTTTACTCTTTCAAGTGAAGTTGAATTGGCGACCTTTGCCAAGAGCTGCCTAAAAGGGTTAAAAGTGAATAGAGACAGAGCTCTTGGTTCTATCAAGCCCCCTTCTCTTCTCTCCTCTGCCCCTTTTCCTCTTTTGCTCTGTAAGAGAGTCTCAAGTCTGTCTTGTGCAATCGACTTGAAAAAACTACACCAAAATTTAGATAGGAAGTTTAAAACGGGGGGCTTTAAAAGATCTCATATTCCCCAAAAAGAGCATCTACCCCTAAGCAAGATTAAGTCCTCAATCAAGCAAGAGAAAGATCTAAGTCTTCCAGACCCATCTCCTGCTGATTTGGCCGATTTGATGAGATCTACCTTCCCTTCTCATCTAACTCTCTTCCAAAAAAAACCGATTCTTACCCCCCTTTCGTCTATGAATAGCCCCCATTTATCTGTCTTATTTCCATCAAAAAAATTGACTTGTCCAGTCGGGAAGGAGCAGCGACTCAATACGCTCTGCAAAATCATTTTCTATCACTCTCGGAAAACTCATACTCCTAAAGGAGAACCAACCTTAAGGCGGATCGAGCAAGCAAAAGATCTAGATCTTCTAACCCCATCTCCTGCTC
>JANQSR010000135.1 GCA_028279205.1 Simkania sp. | reverse complement strand
GCATGTACTATTGTATGGAGAGATGGGTTTGAGCTTCACATGACTTGTGAATCCCCCGAGCTGCCTAGGTGCGAGTCTGAAATCAAAGCGACAATCGATTCTTGGAGAAATACATTTAGCAGCAATGACAACGAGCCATCGAGAAGCGATGGTTGTTTCGGGAAGGGGTATTCGATCTCAAAAAAGGCTCATCAATATGAAGATAGCAGCTCCAAAAAATAAGAATATCACGTATCTACGTATCCCATATGGGAAAAGTAGTAGTAGCCTGGACCACGGGTCAAAGTTGTCTGAGTCATCATCTAGAAATAGGCCGTCCCATCCCTGGAAGCCGCATGAGTGGCGGGTCGTCTCCAGATGTTGGCTTAGAAGCCCAGATCCCCTTTAGGGGATTGGGAGTGTCACAAATTAAAGGCACGATTTTAATCTCGTGCCTTTAAAAGAAGGCTTTTTAAGTGTTTTATAATCGATTATTTAGACGCTAATCTTCTGCGACGTCTGCGTCTTTTCACAGGCGCTGCAACTGCTGATGCTTTTGCCGTTTTTGTTCGCTTTTTTCGAGTTGTGGCCTTCGCAACTTTTGTACGCTTGACTGTCTTGCGCTTAGCTGTTGTACGTTTTGCGGTTTTACGCTTGGCTGTCGTACGTTTTGCCGTTTTACGCTTGGCTGTCTTGCGCTTAGCTGTTGTACGTTTTGCGGTTTTACGCTTAGCCGTTGTACGTTTTGCGGTTTTACGCTTAGCTGTTGTACGTTTTGCCGTTTTACGCTTGGCTGTCTTGCGCTTGGCTGTTGTACGCTTTGCCGTTTTACGCTTGGCTGTCGTACGTTTTGCCGTTTTTCTTTTTGTTGTTTTACGAGCAACCGTTTTTCTTGCAGTCGCTTTTGCTGTTTTTCTTCGACGAGTGGTCTTCTTCGAAGAAGCTGCTGTTTTTTTTCTCCTCTTAACAGGCATCGAATATGCTCCTTGTTGTAATTCCCTTAAAATATTTTTGAAGGTTTTAATCATAAAGCTAAAATATAAAAACTATATCCTCTTATAATATTAAAATAACTTTTTTTATAAAAAAAATAAACTTATTAATTGTAATAAAAGAACAAATTAAACATTTTAAAATTTAGGTTTTTCAAATAAGGTTTTGTTTGGAAATCACAAAACAGATGAAATTCAAACACTTAAAAAGCATAAATCAAGTTTGATTCTTCTTCGATTGTTGAGAAAAATCGCATTTGAAAAAATGAAATTTTGAAAAAATCTCACCTCTTTTCTCTTTCAATTTGTCCTCTAGAGGATTTCTGGTCATCCTTTTTATACGGCTTTTAACCAGTCTTTTTCTTCATTTTTTCATCTCTACGTTTTGATTTCCGTTTGGTTTTTATATATTCACCCAAAAGAAAGAAATAAAGTAGATTCTCCTTATGGCTCTACCCAGAGACCCTCTTCTTTGATGAGCTTAATCAGCATCTCATCAGCCAAAGCAGAATCGATGTTCTTTTCTACCCGTTTCTTGCCGACGTATAGATCGATTTTTCCTTTGCGGGATCCCACATAACCGAAATCAGCATCAACCATCTCACCTATTCCATTGACAATACACCCCATGATAGCAATCTTTACACCTGGAAGGTGCGCTGTTTTTGACTGAATCCGCTTTGTCACCTCTTGTAAGTCAAACAGAGTGCGTCCACACCCTGGACACGAGATGAATTCGGTTTTTGAAAAGCGCATGCGGCAAGCCTGCAAAAGGCTTAAGCCAAGCGAGCGATCTGAGAAGAGAACCCCCTCTCCATACCCATCTAGTAGCAAGGCTCCGGGCTCCGCACCAGCACGGATCGTGACCTCATCTTTAGGAAGATCCCCCCTTCCAACCAGAATAACGGGAAGGTCGAGGTCGTTTTCTTCTAACCAATCAAAAAAAGCGCGCCCTCGGTGGAGAATCGAATGGGTCATTTCAAGGAGGATAAACCGGACTGAAAATTTCAAAAGAGGAGCCCAGGTAGAAGGGTCACCATCTCTCACCCAAGCCACATCTGATTGATCATCTAAACATTCCAGCTCGTTGATGCGAAGAGCCTCTTTGTTGCCAGATATGATCTTAAGCTCATTTTTTGCTCTGTGCACAACGCCGTCCGCTCTTTCCTCCTTCTGACCCAGATCTGAGCATGTGTGATCAACAAAGACAGAGCCATCTTTGTGCAAATTTAAGTCCCGTTTTACAGAGCGTCGCTCCCCCTTAAAGAGGAGGTCTTTCCAGGTATTCACAAAGGGAATCAACCCTTTCTTTTGGTAATCCTCAGCCAAACTAACGAGTCGTTTGCAAGGGTCTATCTCAGCTTCAGGCTCTTCAGTCAGTGAAACTCGAATCGTGTCACCGAGCCCATCTAACAAAAGGGATCCAATGCCGACAGCCGATTTCAATCGACCATCCTCCCCTTCACCCGCCTCCGTCACTCCGAGGTGGAGGGGGTAATCCCAACCCAGTTTGATCATTTCATAAACGAGCAAACGGTAGGCCTCAACCATCACCAGCGGATTGCTCGACTTCATGGAAAACATGAAATCGTGAAATCCTTTTTTACGACAAACACGGGCAAATTCGAGAGCCGATTCGACCATTCCACGGGGAGTATCGCCAAACCGATTCATGATCCGATCAGACAAAGAGCCGTGGTTGGTTCCAATTCGCATCGCTTTTTTAAGTTCAATGCACCTCTGAACGAGAGGGCCAAAGACCTCATCAATTTTCCGAAGTTCGGCAGCGTAAGAGGCATCATCATACTCTAGCTTGATGAAAGAGGCTCGAGGGTCAACAAAGTTTCCAGGATTTACGCGCACCTTATCGACAAAATCGACAACCATCATAGCAGCAGCGGGATAGAAATGGATGTCGGCAACGAGTGGAATCTCATACCCCCTTTTGAGGAGACCGTTCTTGATCTCTTCACACGCCTCAGCCTCTTTTTTACCCTGAACGGTGACGCGTGCAATCTCACAGCCAACATCGGAAAGGCGCATGATCTGCTCGACTGTACCCTGCACATCCCTTGTACTTGTTGTAGTCATCGACTGAATGCGTATGGGGTTGCTCCCCCCGACTCCGACGTTTCCCACTTTGACTTCACGCGTTTTCCAAACAAACGCCTCTTCCCTCCTCTTTGAAAGCTCCATGGCTTCCCCTCCTATATTGTTTAAATTCTTGACATCCCCTAAAAAACCAAATAGAACAAACGTCTTAAAGGAGATATCTATATTTAATCACGAAAGTAAGAAATGTCAACAAAAATGAGAAATATCAATTGAAAGCGGTTCTCCAGGCTCTGCTTCCCCTTTTTAGCTTAATTCTCCTAGGCTACTTGGTCGGTCGTTTGAATCTCTTGAGAGTAAAATCTGCAAAGGTTCTGAATATCTTTGTCATGAAAATCGCCCTTCCGACTCTGATTTTTCGATCTATTTCGACTCAGCCATTCCATACTATCTTGAACGGCCCTTTTTTAATCGCTTTCTTGCTCACTTTGCTAATTCCCTATCTCAGCTCTTTTTTGATCAGTAGAAAGTGTCGATCTGAGCCTTTGTCAGAATCAGCCTTAAGAGCACTGACCCTCTCTCTTCCGAATACTGGCTACCTAGGGATCCCCCTTTTGAGTGCTATTTACAAAGGGCAAGGTGGGTTGATCGCTTCGATCGCGAGTTTTCTCATCGTATCAATTATCATTCCCACAATGATTATTTGCGAAATAGAGAAAAAAGGAACGCAAAAGCTTGGCTCTTGGACGATTTTGATCTGTTTGAAAAACCCTTTGCTGATTGCGGCCGCTCTGGGGATCGGTTTCTCTTACCTGCATTTCCCCATTACAAAAACTTTCCACAAGGTGATCCAGCTTCTCGGAAGTATTGCAGACCCTTGCGCTCTCTTTGCTCTCGGGGAGAGCGTCGTTGGAAAATCTCTGCACAAAGAGCTAAAGGGGACGTGGGGGGTGATCATCACCAAACTCTTTGTCCAGCCACTCATTGCACTTCTTCTCTTGTGGCTGCTAAAGGTGGAGGGAGTGTGGGCGGTCGCGGGGTTTTTGCTAAGTGCACTGCCAACGGGGGTCATTGTGTCGATTCTCGTCGACTACTACAAAGGCTATTTCCGAAGAGGGCTATCTTCGGTGCTCACAACGACGATCTTCTCGCTTATCACTCTTTTGGTTGCATCCTACCTAGCTTCGAAAGTTTGGGGATCAGCATGCCCTTGGTAGGGGAGATGCTCGGCCTCATTTTACCCTCTGTAAAAAAGCGTGAGTCTGACCCCAGACAAATGAGATTGGAAATTTTTTTTTTAAAACAAAAGAGTCACCCCTATCGTAATCTAAAAGAGAATAACTCACACTCAAAATGCGTGGTTTTTCTGGGCATGACTTAAATCTTTCGACGAGCTGAGCGATCTCTTCATCCTGAAGACAGGTACCGTAGAGGTAAATGAGATGGGCGGCTGGCCACTTCGCTTCGAAGATGTCTGAGCACTCGAAGTGAGCAGATCTTACCTCATGCTCAAGTGCCACACTTTTAGCCCGCGTGACAAACTGAGGGATTCTTTCAATCCCAAACGCTTGGCACTGATAAAAGTGGGCAAAAAAAAGAACGGCGCGCCCCCGTCCACACCCCAGTTCGAGGAAACGATCCCCAGGTCTAATCTCCGCCTCCTTAGCTATTTTTTCAAAGGTTGTAAGGGGGGTTTCCCCATAGGTATAAAGCTCTTTGCTTTTCTTAGACTTAAGATAATGGCGACTGATGCGATAGGGGCTACGCAAGAGGTATTTCCTCAAAAGGGAGCGGTCGATCGAGGCGAAAACGGGGTCTTTGTAATACCTCTTTTTAACCTCTTGCATTTGCCTTAAGTCATGCCATGCATACCGAAAATAATCGAAAATGAGGCTCATTCCCATCTACCAGTTCACAGACTGCCCCATCTCAATCAAACGGAAGGCTTCTAAATCTACTTTTGCCTCTATCAGAGATTGATAAAGATCGTAAGGTGGCTGATCCAGGGGTTCATCTGATAAACGGAACGTTTTAAAATGCATACCGATGCTCATTTTAGACCCCACCTCTTTGTGGATGAGCACAGCTTGCTTTGGATTGATGTGCACAGGATCCATGAGCTCCGGGGGAAGGTAGGCACCTATTGGAATCAAGCTCAAATCGATCCCCTTAAAACGGCTTCCAATCGCCTTAAAATCTAGCTTGTTATACCCTGTGTCTCCGACAAAGTAAACCTTTTTATCTGAAAATCGAGCTCTTTTAAAATCGACAACATAACCTGACCAAAGCGTTTTATTTCGATCAAAAAATGAGCGCCTGGAAAAATGTTGAGCGGGAACCGCCGTGATCTCAATCCCAGACGTCGATTGTTGAGAGCTTAAGTCAAACGAGAACCTCTGCCACCAGGCCAACTCTATGCAACGGGATATGCCCTGCTTTCTCATCCACTTTTTAATTCCAATCGGAACGATCCAATAGGCTGATCGGTTTCTACTAATCAGCTCTTTTACACTTCTTAGATCCAAATGATCGTAATGGTTGTGGCTGATCAAAATGGCATCAATTTGTGGTAACTCTTTGATTGCCAAACCTGGCGAGTGGTGTCTACGTGGCCCTAAAAAAGAGAAGGGGGAGCAGCGATCACTCCAAATGGGATCGGTTAAGAGGTTTATCCCGCCCACTTGAATGAGAAAGGTGCTGTGGTTGATCCAGCATGCCACAGGTTTTTCTGCATCAATAGGCTCTTTTGGATTGGGATACTCGAAACTCTTGGGCACGCTCTTTATTGCGCCTTTGTCGCCGTAAAACCCCATCTGCCACAACACAAGGTTGATAAACCCAAAACTTGAAAGGGTGCAGTGGGGATTAAAAAAACGGGAGCCTTTTTTATAGAAAGGGGAAAATGTATAATCTGCCAATTCCAAAATAGGTCTAATCTTCTCTTGGGGGCGCATTCAATTTGACCAGTTGGGGAACTTCATCTGTATAGGAGGGATCCCCTTCAAACTGCATGGGACCTGGAAATTTGTAATGATCCTCTGTTTTCCAAGAGGCTCGCTTACTTTCAAACGTTTTAAAAGCGACTGAGTCGAGATCGACTAGAGACTTTCGAACAACAGGCTTTCTTTTCCCTTTGCGCGTTTCTACATGCATCAAGCTCGTGATGGGCACGGCATAGACCTGCCACTCTTCTAACGGGCTTGTCAGGTTTGGGATAGATCCCATATAGCCAGTCAACCCTTCTCTCGCTATTAGAAAGGCAATTTGGCCTAGATTGTAACAATAGGTCGCATCAAAATTAGAGGGGAAGGCGGAGCGCCCTTCATATCCAAAAAAGTGGTGCACTATGTTGAGTTTGCCTTTAAATCCCCGTTTTTCAAGCCTCTTTTTTAAAGCGCTACTTAGGAGTTTTTCAGTTTCGATCTGAGAGAGTTGTATGTTTCCGTGTGGGTCTCGATCTAGGAGGAGCTGCTCCTGAACCTCCTTTGGAACCTCCTTTGGAACCTCCTTTGGAACCCCCTTTGGAACCTCTCTCTGCAGAGCATCGGAACTCTCTTTATGCCCACTTAGCTCATTCATAAGCCGTTTCATCTCAGGAATAAACTCGATGAGCCCCTCTGGAACGAGAACAACTCCGTAATTCTTCCCCCTCTTGCTCCTCTCTTCGATCATCAAACAGAGATCCTCAACGATCTCTTCTAATCTCTGCCCTTTTGCCTCTACTTCCTCCCCAATAAGTGTGTAGTTTGGTTGGGTCTTAAGAGCACATTCCAAGGTGATATGGGAGGCGGAGCGCCCCATCAACTTGACGAAATGGATATATTTTCTAGCCGAAAGAGCATCGCGCGCAATGTTGCCGATCATCTCTGAGTAGGCTTTGCACGCCGTATCAAATCCAAAAGAGATCGGGAGATAACGTCCCTGCAGATCACCATCGATTGTCTTTGGAACCCCAATGATACAAGTGGAAGAGCCCCGCTTTATCAGATACTCTGCAAGAACCGCCCCATTTGTATTCGAGTCATCCCCTCCCACGATCACAAGGGCATCCAGCTTCATCCGTTTTAATGTCTCAAAAGCTTTTGAAAGCTGCTCATCCGTCTCGATCTTTGTCCTGTCCGAACCGATGAGGTCAAACCCCCCCTGGTTGCGATAATTTTTTAGCTCATCCTCGGATAGTTGCTTGCATTTTCCAGCAATGATCCCAGATGGGCCGTTTAAAAAACCAAAAAGAGCACTACTTTGATTCGCTTTTTTCATCGCATCAAAAAGACCTGTGATCACATTATGCCCTCCAGGGGCTTGACCCCCTGAAAAGACAACCCCAATATTAAGGGGGTGCGCCTTGCTCCTTTTAGCAAGAAGGTGGGCCCTCATGACGGGAAGCCCACAGGTGCTCCGAAACTGCTTTTGAATCTCTTCTTGATCCCCAAAGGGCTCACTCCTTTCTGCTGGAGCAAACCCAACCTGATCGAGGTCACGAAGGATGTTTGGAAGTTTTGGAACGAAAAGGAGCCGCTTTTCCTGCAAAGGGGTCATACTCTTGAACACTCTTCAAAAAGGTAAAATTTAAAAAGGGTAACAGAACTTAGAACCGAGTCTATCCTGAATCGAGCTCTTCTTTCAACTCTTTTTTGCATCTACAGGGCTCAGGACATTATAAACATTTTTTTAATTCAGGAATAGAAAAAAACTCT
>JANQSR010000129.1 GCA_028279205.1 Simkania sp. | reverse complement strand
AGATAAAACTTCCCCCTATTTGTTTGACGAGATCTTCGATCATTGCCGTTGTCGACATCACTTTTATTTTGCCACCTGGGCGCATCCAATCAGAAAGATCTTGTCTTTCAGGTTTTGAGCAGGCCGCAGCAAGCAGAGTCAGTAAAAAAAAAGCAATTTTTTTCACGTTGCGATGCTCCTGAGCAGGTTGAAGGTGTAAATACCCTGCGAGCACCCATTCATAAATTTTATTCGAAGTGCGTAGTTTCCCACTTGCTTAAACTTGATAGCCTGAACCTCAGGATCGATTTTTAGACTCTCTGGATGCAAGCAACGGGTGCTGGGACATCTTTTTTGAACATCAGAAAGGCGGAGCACCTGTTTTAAACCATCCGACCATACGATCTCGAAGTGAGAGCCCTCCGTGTATTTCAACTCGCTTAGCTCAAATAGCCCGCTCCCTTCGTTTTTTTTGTGGTCTAAAAGGGACTTGAGCCTGTTTGCTAACTCTTCAAAGCAAGCCCTGCTTGCCGGCTGCTCATCAAAAAGAGAGCCTTGCTCATCCCCTGTTAGCCCAATTTTGGTGTCGAGTGGGATCTGTCCGAGAAGGAGGGTTTGACTCTCATCTGCCAACCGTTTACCCCCCCCTTCACCAAAGAGGGGAAGCCTCTCTCCGTTGCAGAGGAAATAACTCATATTTTCCACAATCCCTAAGAGGGGAACGCCCATAAGTTCACACATTTGAATGGACTTTCTCACATCGAGAAGAGCCAACTCCTGAGGGGTCGTCACAAAGAGTGCTCCGCTCAGCTTGGCTTTTTGCATCAAAGTGATCGGGATATCACCCGTTCCTGGAGGAAAATCGATGATTAGATCATCGAGAGATCCCCATCTGACTTTACCTAAAAATTGATCGATCATCTGATTGGCTATCGGGGCTCTTACGATGGAGGCTTCGCGCTCTTTTTGAAAAAAAGCTATGGAGATCGCCGAAATTCCCCTTGCTTTTGCAGGAACAATTTCTGCTTCTTCTATTTTGGGTGGCTCAACCTCACCGATGAGGTGACCAATAGAAGGGCCAAAAACATCGGCATCCAAAATACCCACTCTCCTGCCTGTTCGATTGAGAGCTAAAGCAAGGTTAAACGCCACTGTCGATTTTCCAACTCCCCCCTTTCCTCCGAGGACCCCAACAACATTACGCACCTCTTTCAGGCCCGCTCGGAACTTGGTTTGACCATACATTTTAAACGGCATCTTTTATTTCTTTCAAGGGGTTGTCTATGACTCACGGGGTAAAAAAAATGTTGAGACCTTTCTCTTTAAGACGATTCTCTTTATCATGATACAATCATTTTTCCAATTTGCTCACGCTACCCTCAAGTTTAGCATGAGATCTGAGATGCTTTATAACTTTTTTTCATGATGGGACAACTTAATTTGGCTACCTCAAATCTCTCTTATTGGTTCAATCTCCTAAGGTGGGCACACTCACTTTAAGAGTATTGATTTTTGAAAAAGTTCACCCACGCACCTGTGACTCAGGTTCAATTCAATAGAAGATTTATTAGAAAAATAAAATATGATTTAAAATTGTTGATAAAAAGAGATGGGTATAATAATATTCGTGAAAAATAAAAGAAATTTTCAATAGACTAAGAGGTTAGTTTAAGGCTGGTTGTCATCGGGAAACAGATAAATTTGAGCCGCCCGAATATGTCAAATATTAAAGATCCCAGCTAGTTGACCTATCGGTTTGAAGTTGACGATTTTTTGTTCCTTAAAGATCTTTTCTAAGTTCTACTCATTGGAGGGTGGTCGGTTTTCCGTTGAATTACTTAGAAATCTGAAAACAGTAGTTGCTAATAAAGATAAAATATTATAAAAAAATTCTTTGGAAAGACGTAAGATTTAAGGATTGTTTGAGAGAAGTAGACAACTTTTGGGTTAGAGAAAAGTTCCGATACATAAGGATAAATAGACTTACCTTAAAGAAAAATCGATAAACCTCGGACAAGTCCTCACAAGTCAGCCGTAGACGCGCTTTAACTTAAAGTTAGGTCTCTTGCTGTTTTGTTCCAAGCAAGTTCTTTTTGGGTTTGAGTTTTGAACAAATTTTGGTTTCGACCTCAATTCAATTTGAAAAGGCTGTTTTGAAAGATTTATGTTAAAAAAAATATAGAGAATAAGAGGTAAGGAAACGTCATGTTCGTCGAAGAGACAAAAACCAATCCTAAAAAGCTCGAAGAGCTAGAAGATGTGATCGCCAGAGCGATCAAGAAGGTCAAAGGAAGAAAGGATAATGACCTTTGCAAGTATATTCCCATGAAAGATGGGGGATACATGCACCATTTTACCCTAGATAAGATGAAGAACAAAAACCCTGAGGAATTGGGGTCTTTGATCAATAAGTTTATTCTCAATCCAAACCCTCCTTTGGTCGTTCCTCCCAAACCCCGTTTGGCTCGTGGTCTGCGTAAAAAAAGAGATCAGCTCAACTTTACCAAGCTTCAATTAGAGCGTTTGCTCAGTATGGCTACTATGTATGGCGATAAGGAGATGATTTCCATCCTTAGCCCTAGAAAGTCTCTCGCACAATGTAAGAGAGAGCTCATCCAGTCGATTCGTGACGGAAGTGTCGATTCTGAACTTTGGAATGCTTATGTTGAATCAGTCAAGGTTCGGCAGGCGATAATCGAAGCGAGTGGAGCTGGATCAGTTTCTACCGAAGATTGACAGGTTAGTCTTGCTAGACCTCCTTTAAAAGGATAAATGAGTTCCTATTTTGTGCAACGATTGGCTAAGCGACCGTTCCGATTTAGAAAAAAAAGTTGTCTTGATTTTTATCTCAAGGTTTCTTAAAATCGGGTCATCTTATTGTTAGGAAGCCCCAAGTGCTGGTAAGTTTTTAGCTTTTGCTGGTGGGGTTTGACAAAAAAAAATCTAAAATCGGGAATGCGAATGTCACAATCACAAAATCAGTTTGGTAAGTTGCGCGCCACACTATGGCCTATCCATGTCTATGAGCTGAAAAAGCTCATCCCCATGGTTTTGCTCTTTTTCTTTATTCTGTTCAATTATACTGTCTTGCGAGACACAAAAGATACCGTTGTGGTAACTGCTCCAGGTGGTGGTGCCGAAGTGATCCCCTTCTTAAAATTTTGGGGTGTGCTTCCCATCGCAGTCCTCTTCATGCTGATTTATGCAAAGTTGAGTAATAAGCTCAGCAAGCCGGCTCTTTTCTATTCAGTCGTGGCTCCCTTTTTTATCTTTTTCGCCCTCTTTGCAACCGTTCTCTACCCCGCAAGAAACTATTTACATCCCAACGCTTTTTGTGATTACCTTCAAACTGTTTTACCCCTGGGCGCGAAAGGGTTTATTGCCGTCATTCGCAACTGGACCTACTCCCTTTTCTATATCATGTCTGAGCTCTGGGGCAGTATGGCTCTCTCTCTCCTTTTTTGGGGGCTTGCCAATGATATAACTAAAGTTTCTGAGTCCAAGCGATTTTACTCTATTTTTACCCTGTTTGCGAACGTTTCACTTATCATCGCTGGATGGTTCGTGAAATGGGGTTCAAGGGTTAACAGAGCCAGTGCTGCTTCTGGTCAAGACCCTTGGCAGGTCTCCCTTAACTACCTAATGGGGGCTGTTTGTATCTCTGTTGTTCTTATCTTAGGAATTTACTGGTGGATCAATCGGTACGTTTTGTCAGATCCCCGTTTCTACAGTCAAGAGGAGCAGGCTAAGCAAAAGAAGTCAAAGCCCAAACTCTCTATAAAAGAGAGCTTCCTTTATCTGGTACGCTCGAAATATCTGGGGTGCATCGCGCTTCTAGTTCTTTCGTATGGTGTTGGCATTAATCTGGTCGAAGTGATCTGGAAAAATCAACTTAAACTGAGGTTCCCTTCTCAAAATGATTACAACGCATTCATGGGAGGTTTTTCACAAATTACGGGTGTCTGTACGATTCTCGTGATCTTCTTCGGAAGTAATGTGGTACGGAAATTTGGATGGAAGCGCGCCGCACTTGTTACCCCGACCGTTCTGTTGATAACAGGGGTGCTTTTCTTCTCCTTCATCATCTTTAAAGATAATCTTTTGGCAGGTCTCATCAGCTATCTCGGTGTGACTCCGCTAGTCCTATCTGTTATTTTTGGTACTTTACAGAACGCGTTCAGTAAAAGCTCAAAATATGGCTTTTTTGATCCGACCAAAGAGATGGCCTACATCCCTCTGGATCAGGAACAAAAAATCAAGGGTAAGGCGGCTGTTGATGTTGTCGGTGCTCGTATGGGCAAATCGGGTGGAGCTCTCGTTCAGCAGGGGCTCATCCTATTGTTAGGATCTGTCACATTGATTACGCCCTATGTTTGTGGCATTTTCCTCCTCATCATTGCCGTCTGGATGGTTGCTGTCAGATCGCTTGGTAGACAGTTTCACGAGCGTACGAGAGAAAAAAAGGGAGCAGGTGATAAGGATAAGGAGGAGAAAGAAAAGGGCAGAAAGAGTGGCGACATTGAGGTTCAAGCCACTTCTGAAACTTAAATTTCTCCTATTTTTTAGCTCACACTAAAAATTATAAGACCCTTTGGGTCTTTTTTTTTAATCTCAAACTGGTTAAATTTTGACTTTATGGAATTCAGTTACGATCCAAAATTTATCCGTAACTTTTCAATCATTGCACATATCGATCATGGCAAATCGACCCTTTCGGATCGACTGCTTGAAATCACTGGCACGGTTGCTCGGCGTGATATGCAAGAGCAGCTTCTCGATGATATGGAACTCGAAAGAGAGAAAGGGATCACGATAAAAGCGCACCCCGTGACGATGTATTATCGGGCTAAAGATGGTCAGACCTATGAGATTAACTTTATTGACACCCCTGGCCATGTCGATTTCTCTTATGAAGTCTCCCGTTCGCTTGCAGCATGTGAAGGGGCTCTTCTCGTGATTGATGCAGCGCAGGGGGTTCAAGCACAAACCCTCGCCAATGTGCACCTGGCTTTTGAGAAAGATCTTGAGATCGTCCCAGTTCTCAATAAGATCGATCTGCCAGCCGCGCAGGTTGATGTCGTTAAGAAACAGATTGAGGAGATTATCGGAATTGATGCAACTCAGGCCATTCTATGCTCAGCTAAGACAGGAGAGGGGATTGCCGATATCTTGGAGAGGATCTTAGTTGACATCCCCTCTCCATCGAAGATTGAAGGAGAATCTACCGGGCTAAAAGCGCTTGTCTTCGACTCCCATTACGATCTTTATCGAGGTGTGATGGTTTACATACGGGTGATGGGCGGGGAGATCTCTAAAAAAGAGCGTCTCTTATTTATGGCAACTCAGAAGAGCTTTGAGGTTTTAGAGGTGGGCATTTTCTCACCAGATGCAAAGCCTGTAGACCGTTTGCGCCAAGGGGAGGTCGGATATGTTATTGGAAACATCAAAAATAGTTTTGATGTAAAGATTGGGGACACCATCACCCACTTAAAAGGGGGAATAAAAGAGCCTATGCCGGGCTTTAAGGTGATCAGACCCGTTGTTTATGCGGGCATTTATCCCGTCGATTCCTCCCTTTTTGAAGAGGTTAAAGAGGCTCTTTTCAAGCTTCGACTCAACGATTCTGCGTTGCATGTTGAGCAGGAGAGTAGTTTGGCCTTCGGTTTTGGTTTTCGGTGTGGATTTTTGGGGCTTTTACACTTAGAGATCACTTTTGAGCGGTTGCAAAGGGAGTTTAATCTAGATATTATCACCACAGCTCCCAGCGTTGTCTATCACCTCACGCTTTCGGATGGAAAGGATCTGCAGATCGATAATCCAGTCCATTTTCCTGACCCTTCAAAAATTGCCACCATCAGAGAACCTTGGGTCAAAGCGCACGTGATCACACCTGAAAAAGAGTTGGGAGCGGTCATGAACTTAGGGATGGAAAAACGGGGCGTTCTTGAAGAGACTGAGTCAATGGGACAAAACAACTTGCTTCTCACGTTTCGGTTTCCCATGAATGAGATCATTACCGATTTCAATGATAGGCTCAAGTCTATCACGCACGGGTATGGTTCTTTTGACTATGAGTTTTCAAACTACGAAGTGGGTCAGATTATCAAGTTGGAAATCCGTGTGAATGATCAGGTTGTCGATGCGTTTTCCTGTCTGGTTGATAAGAAAAAGGCTGAGTCAAAGGGCAGAGCCATTTGTCAGAAGCTAAAAGAGGTCATTCCACGCCAACAGTTTAAGGTTCCTATTCAGGCAATGATCGGTGGAAAAGTGGTCGCTCGAGAGACAATTTCTGCTCTTTCTAAAAATGTTACGGCCAAGTGTTATGGAGGGGATATCACTCGCAAGCGAAAACTTTGGGAAAAGCAAAAAGAGGGGAAAAAGAAAATGAAGCGAATCGGAGAGGTTAATATCCCTCAATCTGCCTTTATGGCGGTTCTAAAATCTGAAGGGTAACGTGCTCGCTTTAAATTTTTTACAATAAAATATCTAGCTGCCTATAGCCAAGTAATTATTCATGACCTTAAAATGAGGGTATAAGGCCTTGAGGTCAGGGAGAATTGTGATGCAGCAAGAAGAAGAGGATCATATAAAAGCGATGAAAATGCTCAATTCGACTCTTCAGGAGATGAGGGGGGAGTTGAAAGAGGTAGATGCCCTATCACTTAAAAGCCCTCAAAAAGAGATGGCTAAAAACATGCACGACATCTACGAGGAAGTGAGCGACCTTGTTGAGAAATACGAAATTTCACGTCAACGGGGTGATCTCAACTGCGCGTTCAAACAGATTGAAGTCCTCATGCCAGCATTCGTGCTCAACTACGATGAGATACTTGGCTAACTGGTCATTTTGTCCAGTCCGTGTGGAATAGCTCCTCTTTGGGTCTGTCGCATCTTCTGTATTTGTGCGCCCCGAAGAAATCCCTTTGAGCTTGCAGTAAGTTTGCGGGTAAAAGGGGTGAGCGTTGCCCATCAAAAAAAGCAAGAGCTGCGTTAAAGCAGGGGACGGGGATCCCAAATTCAGCAGAATAGCTCACCGTTCGGCGCCATGCTTTTTCCATCTTGAGGATCTCTTGTTTGAAAAAGTCATCGAGCATCAGGTTTTCTAAAGCTTGATTTCGATCAAAAGCCTCTTTGATCTTGTTTAGAAATTGGCTGCGAATAATGCACCCTCCCCTCCACATCAGAGCGATTGCGCCATAATCGAGTCTCCACCCTTTTGCAGCTCCAGCAGCCCGAATCAGCATAAACCCTTGAACGTAGCTGATGATTTTTGAAGCATAAAGGGTTTGACGGATCTCCTCAATCACCTGATCTTGATCCCCTTTGAACCGATAAGCTGGCCCTTTAAAATGGTGACTGAGCGTGACTCGCTGCTCTTTTAAAGAGGAGAGGTAGCGCGCAAAAACAGCCTCTGCAATGAGAGTTATGGGGATGCCGAGCTCTAAAGCGCTGATCACTGTCCACATCCCCGTCCCCTTTTGCTCTGCAACATCGAGAATTTTTTCAACAAGAGACGCATTTTCCCGGGTTTTAAAAGCAAAAATCTGGCTCGTGATCTCGATCAAGTAACTGTTTAGCTCTCCTTGATTCCACTTGGCGAAAATCTGGCTGAGTCTATCTGGTTTTAGTCCGAGCATAACGCTTAGAAGTTGATAGGACTCGCAAATGATTTGCATATCTCCATATTCAATCCCATTGTGCACCATTTTAACGTAATGACCCGCTCCTCCTTTGCCGACCCATTGACAACAAGGGGTTCCATCCTCAGATTTAGCTGCAATCGCTTGAAGGATCGGTTTGACCTCTGGCCAAGCCGCGTGATTTCCGCCTGGCATGATTGAGGGTCCGTGACGAGCTCCCTCTTCCCCTCCTGAAATTCCAGCGCCTACAAAGAGAATCCCTTTTTGCTCAAGCGTTGCAAAACGTCTTTCGGTGTCGATGTAGTGGCTGTTCCCCCCGTCTATTAAAATGTCCCCTTTTTCGAGTAGTGGAATCAGATGATCAATAATCTGATCGATCCCACTTCCCGCTTTGATCATCAGCACGATCTTTCTGGGCGTTTTAAGAGTTGAAACAAGACTTTCTAAATCGTGGGCTGCCACGATTTTAAACCCTTTAGCTGCCCCTTCTAAAAAAAGGTCGACCTTTTTGATTGTGCGGTTGTAAACGGCGACGGTATAGCCGTGATCGCCCATATTTAAAGCGAGATTTTGCCCCATCACGGCAAGACCGATAAGTCCGATGTCTGCCTTTTTATTTGTCATTTTTTCAAGTAAATTGAGTTAACAGTTCTACATTAAATAAAATGTCGATCACTTCTCCTCGTAGCTCATCTGGGTAGAGCGATTGCCTTCTAAGTAGTAGGTCGCGTGTTCAAATCGCGCCGAGGAGGCTTCTTTCCGACACTCTATACTAAGCGAAAATTAATTTCGAACCTTAGAAAAGATTCAGATGAAAGTATCACACGATCGTGGAAGATTCCTGCCTAGCTAATATCCGCATATAATGCAAACTCAGACCTTCCTGCAATCTGTCCAGTACCTTTTGATAATTTGACCGCAGCGTTCCTTGGGCCTCTTCGATTAGCCGAGTCAGAACCTTTTTAAGAGTTCCATCCTTTCTCCAAGCGGCAAAAAATTCGTAAAAACGCCTTTTTTCAGAAGAATCTGAAGTTAATGGAATTTCAGTGCTGGGAACCCCGTTCATGATAACCGAAAAAATCGCATTTAGATCACGGCGATGATGCCGACCATGCCAACCACATTTGATTATTTTTTTATTTAGTAAAGGATCGATAAGCATCCATTGTCTATTAGTTAGACATTGAAATCCTGATCCAGCTTGTCCAAATTTCTTCTTGAAATTGGAAATTGATAGTGGTTCGGTTTTCGGATTCGAAATTTTCTGAAGGTTTTTAAGTAGCTTTCGATAATAGGATTGTAACGGCTCTTGGGACTCTCTCTCCAGTAGACGCAGAACCTCCTCGAGGACTTTATTTGCTTGCCAAGCAAGGAAATACGATTCAGCTGTCGACTTTGCGGAAAAATTCGGGTTTTTTGGAAGGGGAGTAGAGTTCCCATTTATTAAAATAAAAAGAAGTGAATTTAGAGCCCTGCGAGAGTTCCCTCTTTTAACCTTTTTGTGAAATAAAGGTTCAACCAGATTCCACTCTCTATCGCTTATATGCCAGAGCTCTGGGTCGTCTTCCCTGCGTCTCACCGCTTGCCGAGGAGAAGGTCCTTGATGATCCAGATCGCTTTGATCATCAGTCATGAGGTCATATTCCTCATTGCTTGTAGGCTGGGGCTGGGGTTGCGGTATTGGTTGCGCAGTCAAATTCTGCAAGTGGCTCAACATCTTTCGATAATCTGACTGCACCC
>JANQSR010000116.1 GCA_028279205.1 Simkania sp. | reverse complement strand
CAACTAAGATAGGGGGGCTTAAACAAGTAAAGAAAAATGAAAAAATACTTTGTTGCTGGTTTGGTGATCTTGCTTCCACTCGCGGTGACCATTCCCCTTTTTGCCTTTATTGTCAATTTTCTTACCAAACCTTTTGTTGGGTTGGTGGTCAATGTGCTCAATCGATTTGATCTCCCAAACAAGGAGTTTTTTTTTCTATCGCCTGAAAAAATCGTGCTTTTTGGCGTCAAGTTCTTCATCTTGATTTCCCTCTTTGTTTTAACCTTACTTCTCGGGGTGATCGCCCGTTGGTTTTTCTTCAGGGCTCTTATCAATCTGGGCGATAAAATTTTGAATAAGATCCCCTTGATTAACAAGGTCTACAAGACGACACAAGAGATTATCAAGACCATTTTTGTCACCGATAAAACTTCCTTTAAAAAAGTGGTGATGGTTCCCTTTCCCAAGGATGGGTCGTATGTGATCGGGCTTGTGTCACGCGAATCTCCTAAGATCTGTTCTGAAAAAGCCAAAGCTGAGATGGTCTCGGTGCTCGTCCCAACGACACCAAACCCAACCACAGGTTTTCTGCTCATGTACAAAAAAGAGGACCTTATTTACCTCGATTTGAAGCCAGAAGCGGCGATTAAATATATTGTCTCTTGCGGGGTGGTCACTCCAGAATATTCTTTGAACAATGAAGGTGGTGCGTAAGAAGAGTGAAAAAAAATTTGCTTGCGGGTTTGGTCATTTTCCTTCCGATCGCTCTCACTCTATTTGTCTTGATCTTTCTTTTGAATCTTGTGACAGACCCCTTTGTTGATTTTTTTGAGAGTTTGATCTTTCACTCCAAGGAGTCAGATTTCTACCGCTACCACGGGCTCTTCTCTGTTTTATTCCGTCTTTTAGTTTTAGTGGTCATCCTCTTGTTTGTTTGTCTCGTGGGGGCATTGGGTCGCCGTCTCTTTTTTCCTTCGATCCTCAACTTGATAAACCGTTTGTTAACAAAAATACCTGTTATCAGAACAGTCTATAATATGGCTCGGGATGTGAGTAAGAGTGTTTTTGCGCAAGGGAGGGGAAGACTTTTTAGAGAAAGGGCTCTTGCTCCCTTTCCACATGGAAGAGCCTATTCCCTCGGTCTAGTTCCTTGCGATCTTCCCCAAAAAATCGAGGCGAAACTAAGCGGGAGGGGTTGGGGAGATAATTTTAAGGCAGTCTTTGTTCCGACGGCTCCCCATCCGATATCAGGGTTTCTTTTGATGTATTCAGAGTGCGAGGCAAAAAAAGTGGAAATGACAACAGAAGAGCTGTTTAAATTTTTGCTCTCTTGCGGCATATCTCAAGCGGGTGAAAAGAGTAAAGGCTCCGATTAAACCCTTTTCTAGAATTAACCTGACTTCTGTGCTTTCTCTACAAGAAAAGAGTAAAATTTTCATTTTCACCATTTTTATGCTGTCTAAAAAAGACTAAAGTTTGTTAAAATTTGGTTTAGTTTAATCGTAGGTCAAGTTCTAAACTTTGTCCTTTCTACCTTGTCTTAACGTCAGTCCTGGGGGCTTTGTTGTTATATGAAAAAAAAAGGGCATCCTCCCTACCAAGAGGTTTTATTCGTCGATACAGCCACTGGAACTAGGTTCGTCTGTGGCTCGACTTTGAGACCCAAAGAGACAGAACTCTTTGAAGGCAGAGAATTTCCTGTCTATCGTGTGCCGATCTCTTCCGCTTCCCACCCCTTCTTTACAGGAAGTCAACAGTTTGTTGATTCCGAAGGGCGTGTTGATAAGTTTCGGAAGCGTTACACGCAGAAAGTGGCCAAAGAGCCTTTAAAACCAGAAGAAGCGACGAGAGAAGAGACAAAACCAGTCAAAGAAAAAAAGGAAGCGGCTGTTAAGAAAGGGAAACCTAAAAAATAATTTTCTTATATGGAAGATAAAGTGCGAGAGCTCATCAGCCGTCTTCCCGAACTTGAAAGAGAGCTTTCTGATCCCAAAACTGCTCAAGATCAAAAAAAGTTTCGCGACGTTTCTCAAAATTATGCTCGTTTGCTCAGCCTCAAAGATCTCTGGATCGATTTTCAACAGCAGTCAAAGCAATTGCAAGAAAATCAAGAGTTTTTGAAAGAGGAGTCTGATCCCGAATTTGCCCAGGTGATTCAAGACGAAATCGCCACTTTAAAAGAGCAAATTGAAAAGACCAGAAAAAAACTTGAATCGTTGATCGTCCCTCCAGATCCTCTGGATCATGTGAACATCATTATGGAACTGCGCGCTGGCACAGGGGGAAGCGAGGCCGCGATCTTTGTAGGAGATTGTTTGCGCATGTACCGCCTCTATGCAGATGCAATGGGGTGGAAATGTGAGACCCTCTCATGCACTGAGTCGGAAGCGGGGGGGTTTAAAGAGTACATTCTCTCTTTTTCTGGGAAGAATGTGCACCGGTTTCTTCAATATGAGGCAGGCACCCATCGGGTACAGAGGGTTCCTATAACGGAGACTCAGGGAAGAGTTCACACCTCCGCAATCACAGTTGCCGTCCTGAAAGAGCCAGGTGAAGAGGAGGAGGTTGTGATTGATGATTCAGATCTCAAAATCGACACCTACCGCTCATCTGGTGCTGGAGGACAACATGTCAACACAACCGATTCTGCTGTTCGGATCACCCATATTCCAACAGGGGTTGTCGTTCACTGTCAAGAGGAGCGTTCTCAACACAAGAACAAATCAAAAGCGCTCCGGGTTCTTGGGGCGCGTTTGGTAAGGGAAAAAACACGCAGGGAGAAAGAGGAGCAAGCCTCTTTGCGCTCTTCCCAAGTAGGTTCAGGCGATCGCTCTGAAAGGATTCGAACTTACAACTTCTCACAGAATCGTGTCACAGACCACCGGATCGGTTTGACTCTCTACCAACTTGATCGGATCATGGAAGGCAACTTAGAGGAGGTCAGTCAGGCTCTTATCAACCATTATTACCAGAGTAAACTCAACCATGCCTAGCGTAAAGGAGCTTATCGAATCTTCAACGATCTTTCTTGAGAAAAGGGGGGTTCCTTCTCCCCGTCTTTGCGCAGAAGAACTGCTTGGTCTTACTCTAGATCAAAAGCGAGGTGATCTTTTTCTTAACTGGGACCGTTTTTTGAAAAAAGAGGAAGAGGAGCGTTACCATCAATTGGTTAGAAGAAAGGGCTTAAGAGAACCTCTTGGCTACCTTCTAAAAGAGATGGAGTTTCTCGGATGCACCCTTTCTTTAAGCCCTGAGGTCTTCATTCCACGCTTTGAAACAGAGATCCTTTTGGATTTGGCTCTTAAAGAGATTCCAGATCAACCAAAAACTCTCTGGGATCTTTGCACGGGAACTGGATGCTTGGGGCTTGCGACAAAAAAACAGCGTCCAAATCTTCAAGTGACTCTTTCTGACATTTCAGAGCATGCGCTTGCTTGCGCCCAAATGAATGGTGAGAAGAATCGACTTAAAGTTGATTGCATAAAGAGCGATCTGCTTTCCGAATTTAGGGGAAGAAAGGCAGACTTCATCTTGTGCAACCCCCCTTACGTTTCTGAAAAAGAGTACCCCTATTTAGAAAGAGAGGTTCACTTTGAGCCGAGAAAAGCCCTTGTTGCAAAGAACCGCGGTTTGGAGTTTTACCGTCGGTTGGCTCTCGATCTTCCCAATTTTTTGACAGATGGCGCTAACATTTTTCTTGAAATCGGCCAAAATCAGGGGCAAGAAGTGGGGCAAATATTTAATCAAAATCGTTGGAAAAGAAAGAGATGTAAAAAAGATTGGGCGGGGAAAGATCGGTTCTTTTTCCTTGAGTTTTGCTCTCATCCCCTCTAAAATAGGCCTATGTTTGGCATTTTAAGTAAAAAATTTCAGTCCATCTTTTCTAGTCTGGGTTCTAACAAAAAGTTGACAGAGCAAAATCTGCAGGAGGCGGTTCGGGCGATGCGCCTTGCTCTTTTAGATGCGGATGTGAGCTATGGCGTTGCTAAAAATTTCATCAAGCGGGTTAAAGAGAAGTCGATTGGTAAGGCTGTTTTAAAGTCTATCTCTCCTAAAGATCAACTCACCAAGATCGTACACGATGAGCTATGTGACTTGATGGGAGGGGGTGAAACCTCTCTTCCGATTGACCGTCATCCAGGAGTGATCATGCTCTGTGGTCTTCAGGGAGGGGGTAAAACAACCCAATCAGCCAAATTGGCCTTCATGCTCAAAAAGCAGCGCAAAAAGACTCTTCTTGCGGCATGTGATCTTCAAAGACCAGCCGCTATTGATCAACTCGAAAAATTGGGCTCACAAATTGAGGTGCCCGTTTATGTTGATCGTCGTCAAAAAGATCCCTCAAAAGTAGCGAAAGCTGCCCTTGAAAAAGCTGAAAAAGAGGCGTTTGACCTGCTCATTATCGACACAGCAGGAAGACTTCATTTGGATGAAGAGCTCATGGATGAGCTGGAAAAGCTCAAAAATAGTATCAAGCCGCACGCAACACTTTTTGTTGCCAACAGCGCGACGGGGCAGGATGCTGTGAATACAGCCAAGCGGTTTGAAGAGCAGATCTCCATAACAGGTACAATTCTCACAATGCTCGATGGAGATACGCGTGGCGGCGCAGCCATCTCTATTCGGGAGGTTACGGGAAAACCGCTTCTTTTCGAAGGTGTTGGCGAAAAAATGACTGACCTTCAACCGTTTAATCCCCATTCTATGGCAGATCGGATTTTGGGGATGGGGGATGTGATCAATCTGGTTAGAAAAGTTGAAGGGCATCTTGACCAGGAAGAATCGAAAAAGATCGAAAAGAAACTCAAGAAAGCGACGTTTAGCTACGAAGATTTTTTAAAACAGATGCGCTCTTTCAAGCGGATGGGATCTTTAAAAAGTTTGCTTCAAATGGTTCCTGGTGTCTCCAACATGGATGGGCTTGAAGCCTCCGAAGAGGAGATAAAAAAGAGTGAATCGATCATCCTTTCTATGACAACCGAAGAGCGTCTTGGGCTCGAAGAACTCATCCATTTGCGCCGACTTCGGATTGCTAAAGGGAGTGGCACCTCCATTGATGAGGTAAACCGGATGGTGAAAAATTTTAAGCGGATCAAGCAAATGATGAAAAACATGCCTGGTTTTGGGAGAAAGCTGAAAAAAGAGAGTGGTTTGAAGGAGAAACTCAAAGAGTTTCGCTCAATCAAAGAGAATTTCCCTCATTTTCCTTAGACTATTTTTTAAAATCAGAAGGATCTCTCTTGATTTTAACTGGGACGAGCGGGAAATCCTGTCCGTTTAGGGGCGGGATGAAAGCTCGCCCTCTATTGGATCTTGATTCCTAACATATTGTTCAATCACAGAA
>JANQSR010000110.1 GCA_028279205.1 Simkania sp. | reverse complement strand
GATCCATTTCATCGCCATCGACTGCCGTCTGTCAGGACTAATTTCAACGGGGACTTGATAAGTAGCTCCGCCCATACGCCTCGATTTGACCTCGAGGGTAGGCATGGCATTTTCCATGGCCTGTTCAAAAGCTTCGATCTCGCTTTCTACACCCACTTTGTGAGAGAAATCTTTAAGAGCTGAGTAAACAATCTTTCTAGCAAGAGATTTTTTTCCATCTCGCATCAGTTTGTTAACAAACTTTGCGACCGTCTCATGTTGAAAAACTGGATCGGGCTGAATTTTTCTTTTTAAGCTGCGTCGCCTTCTAGACATCTATCGATATACCTCTTTTCTGCTTTATTTGGGTTTCTTGGCACCATATTTTGATCTGCTCTGCTTGCGATCTTTAACAGAGGTGCAATCAAGGGATCCCCGCACGATGTGGTAGCGAACACCAGGCAAGTCTTTGACTCTCCCGCCACGAACCAAGACAATGCTGTGCTCTTGCAAGCTGTGCCCTTCTCCACCGATGTAGGCGGTGATCTCTTGACCATTTGAAAGGCGAACCCGAGAAACTTTTCGGAGAGCGGAGTTGGGTTTTTTCGGTGTTTTTGTTTTCACAGAGGTGCAAACACCCCTTCTTTGGGGGCACTTACAGAGTGCAGGTGACTTGCTTCTTCCTTTTTTTGAAGCACGCCCCTTGCGGACGAGCTGATTGATTGTTGGCATGTGGCTTGCTAACTGCTCCTAGATGGGTGACGTTGGTTTAAGATTTGGAGCATATAAAAAGCATCCAAGTCCAATCATGAAAAGCAACTATAGCGCAAATGAAGATTTAATTGCAAAAGAGTTGATCTAAAAAAATGAGATTCCGAGTCATTTTTCGAGAAGGGAGGGAAGCTGTTAAATTATTTTTTATTTAAAAAAAAAATTTAATAAATATATTCAAATTTGTAGGTATTTTTAATAAAAACCAAAGGAATTTAATGTTTTTTAGATGTTTTTTTTCTTTTCTTCTTTCTTTTTTTATTATTTCGATTTGGGGCTTTTCAGAAGAAGATTTCCAGCTAAAAAAACAGCATATCCGACAGACTATGGAGAAAATGTTCGCATGCCATGTCGAAAATCGGAAAATTTCCCCCCTCACTGTGCGCCGCTCTTTCAAGATTTATGTTCAGCAGTTTGATCCTAATCACGTCTATCTTACTAAGGAGGAAGTAAAACCGTTCCTTTCACTCAATGATCAGGAAATCGAAGAGATTATCCAAAACTATCATCAGGACAATCACTTGCGCTACTTTGCCCTAAATCAGACCATTGAAAATGCAATTGTGCGTCACCGCAAGATCAGAAAGGAGATTATCAGAGATATTTTTGAGGAGGAAAGGAGAGGTAAATTCCAGGTGAAAAAATGGGAAACACATGACTTTGCCGAAGACGTGGATGAGCTGCGAGATCGGATCAAAATTCATTTAATTTGGGAAATTCGGGCCGCTTTGAAAAGATCAGAGATTCAAATGCCCTCGGAGCAGACGATCAAACAGATTTCCACATTTCAAGAGAGCAAGAGGATCGCACGTGAGGAGGCCTACCTTTCCCAGAAAAAGGGGATGGACTCTCACAATTTTGTCGTGCATGTTTTGAAAGCGATGGCCAAAAGTTTGGATGCGCATTCTGGATATTACAGCCCTAAGGAGGCGTATGAGATACGCACCTATTTGAAAAAAGAGTTTTCTGGGATTGGAGTCGTTTTAAGCGAAGAGTTTGATGGAATCCGCGTGTCAGAGATTCTTCAAGGGGGGCCCGCTTACCGCTCACAGAAAGTGGCTGTGGGGGATGTGCTATTCGGGCTTGATGATCATCCCATTCAAGAAAAATCGTTTGATCAAGTCATGGAGATGATGAAGGGAAAGCCAGGGTCAAAACTTATTCTCAACATTAAGAAAAAGGGGAAAGAGTCTCTTGAAAAGGTCACTCTTGTGCGGGAAAAAATCACGATTGACAACGAGCGGCTCTCCCTTGATACAGAGGTTTTTGCAGATGGGGTGATTGGAAAGATCCATCTGCCCGGTTTTTACGATAATGGTGGAAAGATCAGCGTCGAAAAAGATTTGCGCCAAGCCTTAAATCAACTCCGATCTCAGGGGAAAATCTACGGTCTCATCCTCGATTTACGTAACAACGCAGGGGGATTTCTCTCTCAGGCAATCAAGGTCTCCTCCATGTTCATAAGCGGGGGCATTATTGTCGTCTCTAAATATGCCAATGGGCAGGTGAGCTATGTTCGGGATGTCAATGGGCGTCACTACTACAGCGGTCCGCTCCTCGTGCTCATTTCCAAAGCTTCTGCTTCAGCCGCTGAAGTTGTCTCAGGTACGTTGCAAGATCATGGAGTTGCACTGGTCATTGGTGATGAACGCTCCTATGGAAAAGGTTCCATCCAATATCAGACACTGACTGACGAAACGGCCGACTCCTTTTTTAAAGTGACTGTCGGTAGGTACTACACAGCTTCTGGTCGTTCTCCTCAGATTGTCGGTGTGAAATCGGATATTCACGTTCCGACATCGGTTCATCGGCGCGAAATAGGGGAGCGATACGTTCCATATGCCATCTCAGGGGATCAGTTGCCAGGTGAGGTTTTTGACTTCTTAAACCGAACAAAAAAGGGGGACTTTCGGGATAAATCTGCTTTTACACTCGACTACCTAAAGCCTTATCACTCCCTTTGGAGAAGTATGCTCAAAAGGCTAAAAGAGAATAGCTCGGGGAGGCTCGATCGGGATCTCAACTTTCAGCTTTTCCTAAAGTCTACGGAGAACACCTATTCGAGATCTAACCCTCTTCAAATCAAGCGTGATTTTTCTACTTCCAACTTTGGAGTTGAAGATCTTCAGATGCAAGAGGCGGTCGCGATCATCAAGGATATGGCCATTTCAAACTAAAAATTTTGACAAAAAGAAATAAAAAAATTTTTTATTATTGCAATAATAGCATTTTATCCCTTAAAATATAAGTGCTTAGCTCTTTTAATAGAAAATTTCAATCAGCATACAAGATCTGGTTTTTAATTGAGCCCTATGTATTAGAGCTCAAAAACGTATCTCTCGGAGGTCAAATGTCAAATCTTGTAAAAACAGTGAATGCATCCCTTGTTGTGATTGGAACATCGATCGGAGCTGGTATTCTGGGTCTTCCCGTCGACACTGGAAGGGGAGGATTTGTTCCAGCACTCTTTTCTCTTATTATCATGTGGGCGATAATGACCGCCACGGCTCTAATGCTAGTAGAGGTGTTATCAAAATCTGAAAAACAGGCAAATTTCTTTACGCTTGCTGAAAAGAATTTAGGCTCTTTCTTTAAAATTCTTACTTTTTTTGTCTATATTATGCTCTACCTCTCGCTGACTTTAGCCTATACCAAGGGGGGGGGGATCTTCTTGTCAGATTCGTTTAGCTTGATCAGACTGCCTGTCGCATGTCTGATCTTTCTGGTTTGTCTTACCCCTCTGATCCTCTTTGGTACCAAGGTTTTGAATCTTGGAAATAGTGGGTTAACCTTTATTATGGCACTCTCCTTTTTTGTGATGCTGGGGCTTGGAATCGGAGAGATCAATCCTTCTTTTCTGACACATGTGGGTTGGAAAAGTGCTTTCTTTTCATTTCCCATGTTTGTGACTTCCTTCGGGTTCCACAATGTGATTCCCTGCTTATACTCCTATGTGGATGATAAAAAGCGGATGAGGATTGCCATAATTGTAGGTACCACCACCACATTTTTTGTTTACCTGGTTTGGCAGCTGTTTGTGATGGGAGTCGTGCCGCTCGATGGGGAGAATAGCTTGAAGGAGGCACTTGCGCGTGATCAGACCGCAATTTTTCCCTTGCGCTACTACATCAAAGGTTCGTTTTTTAATATAGCTGCCATCCTTTTCTATTTTTCAGCTCTTACCACCTCATTTTTGGGTGTCGGACTGGGACTGATCGATTTCTTGTTAGACTCGTTCAAGATTAAGCGCACGCTCCTCAATCGGTTGCTCTTTGTCCTCATGGTCTATTTTCCTGCTCTGCTCCTTGCCCAGACAAAGTTGAAAATCTTTTACATCTCTTTGAAGTATGGGGCGGGTTTCGCTTGCACCTACCTCTTGATTTTTTTTCCAACGGTGCTCTTCATTGTCTATAGAAGAAAAAAAAAGCGCTCACGCTTTAGTTAGTCGCCTCTGAAAATCTCTAATTTTGCAAATTTTATCAGACTGTTTTTGGGCCGCGAGGGTACTAAGGGGGACTGCCTAGTGGCTGTTTTGATGGAGATGTTTGTGATCCCGTCGGGTGAGGAAGCCATGCGGCGAAGGATCAACTTCATGTTGTGCCCTACCCACGCACA
>JANQSR010000101.1 GCA_028279205.1 Simkania sp. | reverse complement strand
CCTAACTCCCCCCCTTGAACGCGTACTTGAGCAAGACCTTCAGAGGCCTTCTTATTCGCATTTAAAACAGGCTATTTAGATGCTGTAAATAAATTTTTTTGGGAAACTTGAGCAAAACCTTGCAAATTTTATGATTCCAAAAAAGACAAACCATTCACAAGATCGAAAAAAATAAGAAAATCCCTAAAAAACTTCGAAATTGCCTGATAAAATTTGCAAAATTAGAATTACCCCTGGAGCAAGACGTCGAAGAAAAGATTTAGTAAACCCCTCCAAAGGCCAATAGGTAAGATTTAATTGAATCTTTAAGAGCAAAAGCATTTGGATCAGGGTCGAAGAAAACATGAGGGGGCGGATCTCGCTTATTTTTTTGAGCCTTTAAAAGGTTTGAGAAGCTCTTCATCAATGAAGAAAGTGACACTTCCTCTTTTAACCAGGTTTTTGTTATACTTTTTCCAGCATTGCGTTTTCGCATTAGAAGCTCCTTTTTTTCTGTTACTTAAAGACGAGGAGCTTCTCCTTTTTAAGGAATTTTTAGCAACCCTTTTCTCCCTATTTTTTCAACACAGTCGGGGAATTGCTGAAAAATTTTCTTATCTTGTTTACAAAAAAAGCCCATCTAACTATCATCAGTTTGGTTTTATTCCTAAGAGTTCGTCATTTTTAAAATCGTTAAACTTAAAACTCAATCTTGGAGGTAAATAATGACTGCAATAACAAATACTGGTATCAATGCTGCTGCCACAACGGCTGCTGCCACAACGGCTGCTGGCCAAAGCTGGACATCTTGGGCAGCCAATTCTTGGCTTGCGACCAAAATCTGCGCTCTCGGTAGAGCGATTCTTGGCGGAATGAAATATTTATGGCAAAGTCTACCAGCCTTTACATGGCAGAATGCTCTGATTGGTGGTGGTATCGCAGGATCAGGATTGCTAGTCTATCTTGCTTATCAATATTTCTCGGGTTCTGGTGGTACTGCTCATCAATCAGCTCAAAGTGATGAGACCCCACCCCAGTCAAGTTAAGCAACCAACAAAAGCTAAACAATAAGCTATTGTTGATGTCTAGATAAAATAGGGGGAGGATTTAATCAGATAAATTCCCCTCTTTTTCTTCTCATTTGCCGCCGCTTGCAGTTGCATTAAATTTGTCTATTCATAAAATAGAGACTCTCTTCTTAAGAAATTTCTATATTCTACCGCCTAGCGGCTTAAGCAGATTGTGTGGTTCGCTTTAGTCTTGTAGAGCCAGAAGGACTCACTTTGTGAAAGTGCTCTTTTTTCAAAAACGAGTCTTCCTTCTTTTTGCATAGCTAACATGTGCACACCCTCCTGAACTTCGATCTCGAAATTACCCCTGAAAATGACGTTTTCAGCCTCAAAACGGCTGTGGCCTTGAAGATAGATTCGAAAAGTTTCTTTCCGTTTCATTTGGTGTTTCCAAGCAGAGTGGCTCTCCCCCTTCCAATCAATCCCCCCGTTTTCAATCGTGACATTTTTTAAAATACACTGACCAGTTCGATCTGAATAATGGAGCGTTCCTTGCGCATCTGTATGTCCCATGATCCTATCTGCAATCACTAGAAGGCTTCCGTCCAGCCTTAAATTTTTTATCTCCAAATCGGCAATCTCAAGCTGAAGCTCTGAACCATTTAAAAACTCTCCCCCTTGGATCTTTTGACGGATAACCGAATGTAGGGGTCCAAGAGCGGGGTGATAACTCATTAAGAAGGGCTTTTTTTCTTTAGAAGATCCCATCCGATCCTCTATATCTTTGAACTTGATGCCACACCCTTTTTTGAGAACCTCTTTCGCATTTTGCATCAAATCGTAAAAACACCTTTCGGGTGTTTCAAATGGTTCACTCTTTAGAGATTTTTGCCTCTTTGTCGTCGAAATCGTCTTCTCTCTTTTATTGAATGTGACGTAAGTCGAAGGGAGATCTACCTTTTCTTCAAAGGGAAAGGCGTCTGCCATGTTCTGCATCGTCGTCTCTAAGCGGGCTAACTTTTCTATTTTTTGCCCCTTAGGAGTGTAATGCACACCATCTCGAAAGTTGACAAGCAAGCCTGGAAGTGGCAACGAAGCGACCTTTTTCTGAAGAGAGAGAAGATCGACAAACAGAATATTTGTGTTTGAAGGGAAAAGGGAAGGGGAGTTTTCTTTCCCTTCGAACCTATCCTCAATCCCATATTTTTTAAAATCACAATATTCAATATTTGTAATCACAGCAGATTGTTTCTCAAAACTTGTTATCTCTTTTTTTACAATCATCCCCTCACTCGCATTGACTTGCCTCTCACAGGAAGCAAACCCAAACGATCGATCCTTCTCATGTCCAATGCCCGAAAAGGCCAAGAGGCCATAATCAATCGCTGCTATCGGATTATTAATCTGACGCACAAGAGCTTTTGTCTTGCCCAAAGAGGTGAGCCAGTCAAATGTCTTTGCTTCCTTCGCGAGCTTCCAGATCGCTCCATGCCCTCCTGGTTTAAGTAACAATTGCATCGGTTTTTCTAAACACCAATTTGCCTTTTTTGTGAAGACGGGAACAGAAGGCTGGGTGAGAAAGCAAAAGCTTGTTTTTGGACGGTTAAACCACCCATTTTCCATACAAATCGTTCGAATGTGATCGTGGTTATTCTCAGCTTTAGAGGTCATCAAGACGAGAGGGGTTAAAATTTGTTTGCCGAAAAGTTTATAGTGGAGATACTCCCTTGCTTGAAGATCATGAATCATCTTTTCAAGAAGCCTTTTTCCCTGAAAAACCAAACAGGCGGCTGGTAGCTCCTTTCCACTCTTCTCATCTTTGAGCTCAAGACGGTCCGCTGTTCCTCCCAAAGGGTAGAACTCAGCCATCCTCCCTTGGCACCAAATCCCTTTTAAAATCGCAGATCGCACGGTAGGGTCATTTTCATCCGTAAGATCGACCCTCTCTGGGGGTTTAAGACGCACATTTGCAACCTCTTCTTTCTCTTCGACGAGTAAAGATAGAGCCAGACATTGATACCCCACAATCCCACCTACCTCCTTATAAAAATCTTCAATTGCAAGTAGATCATCCAGAAGTGTGCGGTAATGAGAGGTCAAGTCTAAAGAGGGGTGAGATCTATTGAGAAGAAAAGAGCCCTGCCCAATGGCAACGAGCGCTTTGATGACATATTCACACTCTTCGGAAAGTCCCGCCAAAAAGGTGCGCAAAGGGGAAGGCTTTGAAAAAGAGGCTTCCACTTCGGAAACTTTGCTAACGAGCATGACTTTTTCTGTTTGATTACTCGCATTTTTCAAAGACTCCAACAGGAGTTCTAATCGTTTTATTTCACGTCTCAAATCCAAGCCAGCTACCCACTTTATCTCTACTCTAATTTTAAGAAAAAGAGTATCATACTTCTCTTTTAGTTGTCCAAAATGGACGAATTGATCCGATTTTTGAAAAAACCCACCCTTTTTTGCTTTTTGTTTGACTAATAATCTATGAGAAGGATAAAAACGTTCTCTACTAAGACAAAAATTTGTGGTCTCTTATCTTCCCGAAACCATCCTACATCTTAAGGAGTAAATCATGGAAAAAAAAACAACCTCTAAATTTATGCAGCCGATGAAGATTAGTGTTGCCCTCTCTAAGGTCATCGGTGTGGGGCCTATGCCCAGAACTGAAGTAGCAAAGAAGGTTTGGGCTTATATTAAAAAATACAAAAGGCAAGATCCGAAAAACAAACGGACTATTATTCCAGATGAAAAACTGGCAAAAGTGTTTGGAAGTGAAGAGGCAATTGACATGTTCGATATGACCAGAAAAATCAGTACCCATCTCTCTTAATCTGCTTACTCCTTTGAAACCTGCTATCTTAATTCTGTGCAAGCCTGCTTCTTATATGCGGGGGGCTGACCAGAAAAATTGACCCTCTCTCTCAAAAGACAAAAAAGTTGCGAGTTCAAGTATCGCCTTTCTATAAGCTACGACGGATCCCCCTTTAAGGGGTGGCAGGTTCAAACAAAAGCCCCCTCTGTTCAGGGGGTTTTAGAACGGACGTTTCAAGACCTGACAAAAGAGAAGGTAACACTCTTCGGAGCAGGTCGCACCGATGCTGGCGTGCATGCTCTTTGTCAAACGGCTCATTTCAGTCTTAAAACCCCTCTAATGCCCCATTTTCTAGAAAGAGCCAATCACCTGCTTCCTCCTGAAGTCCGCCTCCTTTCCATCGAAAAGGCAGACTCTGATTTTCACGCTCGCTTTAGCGCCGTCCAAAAGATCTACCACTATCGGATCACAACAAACCCTATCTTGGATCCTTTTGAAAACCGGTATCGCACCTTTTTCCCAGGCGATATGAACTTTGAAAAGCTCCAGCAAGCGTTTAAATTTTTTATCGGCACACACGATTTCTCCTCTTTTGCTAACTCTCTCAAACCTCACCGCTCTCCCATGAAAACCATTCACTCTATCCTCCATATTCCAGAAGGCAAAGATCGCTTTCGCCTAGAGTTTATAGGGGATGGTTTTCTCTACAAAATGGTGCGCAATCTAGTTGGAACGCTCATCTATATTGCCAGAGGGCGCATCCGCTTGGAAGAGATCCCCTCTATGTTACGAGCCAAAAAGAGAGGGGTTGCTCCCCCTCCAGCCCCCCCTCAAGGACTTTTCTTGGTAGCGGTGCTCTACTAGCTATAGATATTTGTTTTCAAAATATCCTTTTGGGGCTTTTGCATTTTA
The DNA here is from genome assembly GCA_028279205.1 of Simkania sp. GTDB lineage: Bacteria > Chlamydiota > Chlamydiia > Chlamydiales > Simkaniaceae > JANQSR01. The sequence goes on along the minus strand of JANQSR010000101.1, from coordinate 4,206 downwards.
AGTAGCAAGTGGATAGACTGGAGGGAAGATTTAAGCAAAACCTCAAGCCGATGTGGTGGAATGGTAGACACGGCAGACTCAAAATCTGCTCTTAGCGATAAGGTGCTGGTTCGAATCCAGTCATCGGCACTTGTTTGATATGAACAATTTACTCACACTTACCTCCTCTGCTACCCTCTTTTTTGACTTTGATGGGCTCCTCGTCGATACCGAGCCTTTGCACTACCAAGCCTACCGAAAAATGATGGAAAACAACCATCTCCCCTTTCCCTGGGACTTTTCAACCTATGTCTCGATGGCTCATACGGGTGCGCAAGGTCTAAACCAGATGATCGCTGAGAAGTTTCCCGACCTTCTAAAGAAGAAAAAATGGGACGCGCTTTATGCAGAGAAAAAAAGAGAGTACGAACGGCTGCTCGAAAGGGAGGGGGTTAACTGGATGCCAGGTGCCCCTTCCTTCTTAAGCCTGGTCAAAAGTTTGGAAATCCCCCACTGCGTTGTCACCAACTCGGCAAGAAAACAGGTCGATCTGTGCAAAACCTATTTGCCCCTTTTGAAGCAGATTCCCTTGTGGGTGACTCGGGAAGATTACAAAAACCCTAAGCCCGCAAAAGATGGGTATGTCAAAGCAATTGAATGGATGCGCCCTCAAGGTATCAAGATCGGCTTTGAAGATACACTCCGGGGCATTGCTGCTCTAAAAGGGGCTCACATCGATCCGATTCTAATCTGCTCGAAAGAGCACCCTCAAATGGGACAGACTCAAGAGGGGTATCCTCACTTTGAGTCGCTCGAATGCGTGCTCAAAAAAATTCAACCTGAATAGGTTTTAAGTTTATTTCTAAGTGTGCGCACGCTGATTCCAAGTCTTTCGGCCGCATAGGTTCGATTTCCTTGACACCCCTTAAGCGTTGAGAGAATGTGCCGTTTTTCGACCTCTTTTAGGCAGAGCCCCCCCTCTAAAATAGACTCGTCTTCGCTGCTCCCCATCTCTTCAAAAAAAAGGTGCTTTTCATCGATGCACTCCCCATCACTTGTGATAGCCGCATGCTCAATCACATTGCGGAGTTGACGAATATTTCCAGGCCATCTGTACTCTAACAATTTTTTTTTTGCTTTTTTCGATAAAATTTTTTCGGCCATCTGATTTTTGCCACACACCTCTTTTAGGAAATGAGCGGCAAGGGGGCTAATATCTTCTAAACGGTTTTGCAAAGGGGGCAAATAGATAGGAATGACGTTCAACCGATAGTATAGATCCTCTCTAAAAACTTTGCTTTGAATTGCCACCTTCATATCCCGATTGGAAGTCGAAATGAGCCTTACATCGATGGGTATAGGGTGAGCAGCTCCGACCCTTTCAAACTCTTGCTCTTGAACCACCCTGAGCAACTTGGCCTGAAGCGATGCGGGAATTTCTGAAACTTCATCGAGAAGGAGCGTTCCCCTATCAGAAAGCTCAAAACGACCAATCCGTCTGTGATGCGCTCCTGTAAAAGCACCCCTTTCATGCCCAAAAAACTCAGATTCAATCAGTGTGTCGGAAAGAGCAGCGCAGTTCACCCGTATGAAAGGAAAGGATGCGCGTTTCGATCCCGCATGGATCATGCTTGCAATCACTTCCTTGCCCGTTCCCGATTGACCACAAATAAAGATATTAGCATGACTTGTTGCCACTTTTTCAACCTGTCTTAAAACCTTTTGCATTGAGGCGCTTTTCGCAATCAAAACGGGCTGCTCTTTTTGCATCTGAATCTTGGCAAAAAGATTTTCTAGACAGCCGAGCTCAAACGGTTTTTCAAGTGTTACATCTACATCTTTTCGGCTCTTGTCACTTGCCTTTTTTAAAAAAATAAGGGGGGTTTGGGGCAAAAGTTTCTTTGCTCGCTTGATAAGTTCAAGCCCTTTAAGATCAGTGAAAATGGCATCAAAAGAGTGGTGGTGAAGTTGCTCAAACAGACTCGACCCTTCCTCGACAGATACAATTTGGATCGATTTTTTTCCCAGATAGTTGATCAAAAATTCCCGATCAGGTATTTGTCTTTCAATGATCAGTACTTTCTTCATTTACAAGAGAGCTCGCTAAAAAAGTTTAAAACCCCTTTTGCACCCTTATCTTTTGCATAGCGTGCTCGATTTTTTTTTTCAATGCCCTCTGCTCTTTAGATCGCATGTCCTTTAAATGGTTGACTGCCAGTTTTCTTTTGCTTTTGCTACTCAGCTGCTCTGGCTTGGAGCAGTCGGAGTCGAAGAAAAGAGGGCAAGCTAATCTGGTTGTAGAGCCGATCAGACGCTCTTCTTCTGATGACTTCTTTAGGTTAAAAGATCCTAAGGCTTGCCAAGAGCTTCCCGCCTACCCTTGGCACAAGAGGTATACAAAGAACTTGTAATACCAATTGGGAAGAATAACTCCATATACCAAAGTGGCTAAAGATGCGCTTCTTTTTCTATTGCCAATCATCTCTTAGCTTCCGAAGACGAGTAAAAACAGCCATTGTATCGCCGTTTGACATCGCAACCGCTTCTTTTAATTCAGGCGATTGAGCACGCAAAAAGGGGTTGGTCTTTTTTTCGATAGCAAGTGTCGAAGGGGTGGTCGATTTCCCCTCTGCTCTTAGATGGCGCACTTTTTCAAGCCTCTGTTTGACATCCAGATTATCTGGTTCAATAAAATGGGCGAACTCAAGGTTTTTCAACGTGTATTCGTGCCCGAAGAAAATCTGAGTTCTTTGGGGAAATTTTGCAATTTTTTCGACAGAAGAGCACATCTCTTCAGAGGTTCCTTCTAAGAGGCGCCCACAACCCGCTCCAAAAAGCAGATCTCCCGCAAAAAGCACATGAAGATCTCTGAAAAAGTAGACCACATGCGGCTTGGAGTGTCCAGGAGTGGCAACCACTTCGATCGTAAAAGGGCCAAAGAGAAGTTCCTCTCCATCATCAACCGACTGTTCTAATTCTGGGATCCGATCATCTTCTGGGCCGATCACATGACATCCTGTCTTTCTTACGAGAAGCTCATTGCCATCCGTATGATCAGCATGATGGTGCGTGATCAAGATGGTCTTGAGAGTCAAGCTAGTCTCTTGCAATAGGCTCAACACTTTTTTTCCATCTCCTGGATCAACGGCAAGCACCTCCTCTTTGCACACCAAAAGATAGATGTAATTGTCTTTTAAAGCGGGAATGACATACAGGAACTGATTAACACCAAGCTCCTTTTTCTCTACGTTATCCATAAAAGATCCACACAAGTTAAAAGCAAAAAAATCTCTTTTAATTTCAATAAATCGAATCCGAACTATTTTGTAAAGTCACCAGATACTCTGTGATAAGCGCGTCAAACCCCTTCCATTTGGCATCCAGATACTCCCATTCATCCTGGCAGGTCCAACCTGAAGTCCGAGTCCGACACGTACGCTCAAAAACCTTCCGAAAGGTGCGCGCTTCCTGTTTGAGACAAACCGAATAGGCCAGGAGTGATTCCAATTCCATTTGCAAAAAGATCAACCGTCCATTTTTCTGTGGCTCGCTTCCCCCTTTAATACGCCTGATCTCATCGAGCGCTTGGCATGCGATCTCTTGCCCCCTCTTTAGAGAGCGAGCCAGTTTCTCTAAAGGGTTTCTCTTTTTCAACGAGAAACGGTTTTCTCGGATGAGCGTTTCAATCTTTCCTCTCAAGTCTATTTTTTTTTCAAACCGCTCAAAAGAGAGCTTTTGATAGGGGAGGCTCGGAAAACCAATCCCTCCCGAAGTGCTGTTGACATAGGTGGTATGAGGGTGACTTTTCACAAAAAGGCTGATGGTCTCCGATTCCATGACCCATTTAACGAGGGTATGAACCTGCTTGCCATGCCGATCTTTTCTTGAAAGGAGCTGTTCGGAAGAGCGCACCTCCTCTTTTCGCTTAGAAGAGAGCCAGTCTGTTTCCACCACCCCTTCTGCGTAAATGCGATTGTCTGTAAATGCCAGATCAACGCCGACCAAATAGATGGGATTGCACCCCATTGTCGTGGCAAGTTCCAAACAAACCGTCGTCACAGAGAGCGCTTCAATATCAAACCCCCCCTGCAAGGGCAAAGGCTCAATCCCCAGCTCTTTTTCCCAAAAGGCTTCTAGAGAACCCCCTGTTTCTGAATGAATATAACCAAGAGGGCCATGACACATTTTAAAAACGGCAGGATGGAGCCGATTCGTGTAGAGAAGGGG
>JANQSR010000093.1 GCA_028279205.1 Simkania sp. | reverse complement strand
GTCATCTTAATCTGCTCTGCCGTGCGCGGACCAATCATGAGATTGTAGGTGCGCCGCATATAGTTTACTATCGTTTCATCAAGCTCATCCCCCGCAATTCTCACAGAACAAGAGACGACCAGCCCTCCGAGAGAGATGATCGCAATCTCTGTTGTCCCCCCCCCCACATCGATAATCATACTCGCTGAGGGTTCATGAACAGGCAGGTCAACACCGATCGCTGCGGCCATCGGCTCTTCAATTAAAATCACCTCTTGGGCTCCCGCACGAAGGGCAGAGTCTTCAACAGCTCTTTTTTCAACGCCTGTGATCCCCGATGGAACGGCAATCAAGATCTTTGGGCGGAACAGACTACGCGAAGGAGTCACCCTAGAAATGAGGGCTTTGAGCATCCCTTCCGCAATCTCAAAATCGGCAATCACCCCATCTTTCATAGGACGCACCGCATGGATTTTACGCGGAGTCTTTCCGAGCATCGCCTTTGCTTTGTGCCCTACGGCGAGCACATCATTTGTCACCGAATCGACAGATACAACAGAAGGCTCTGCAAGGATAATCCCCTTGCCTCGCACATAGACGAGGGTGTTCGCTGTTCCCAAATCAATGCCGATATCACTAGAAAAAATTCCAGTGAAGTGACCGAGGCTTTTTCTCATTTTTTGCTTGAAATTTTTTAAAAAGCCTGGCTTTCCTGCAGTGCTCACTTCCATTTCCATTTTTCACTCGTTCAAAAACCTTAACCTTTACGAAAAGGTGGATCCACCTTTCCGTAACTAAACAAACAAGTTACACTAAGAGGAGACCTCTTTGCAACTGTTTTGCTCGAGCTCAACTTGTAAAACCATGAAAGGGTCTCCTCCTATTTTGGTAAAAACGGTTCACGTTTGCAAAAGCTCGAGCACATCTTCCCAGGTCAGCTTGGTAATCGCTTCATCATCACAACTCACGATTTTCTTCACAATCCCCCTTTTACAGTTTTGCATTTCAACGATCTTCTCTTCAATCGTTCCAAGGGTTACGAGCTTGTAAACCGAAACGCTCGCCTTTTGACCAATCCGATGGACGCGGTCGGTTGCTTGGTTTTCAACCGCTGGATTCCACCACATATCATAATGGATCACGGTATCGGCACCAACCAGATTCAAACCAGTTCCTCCCGCTTTGAGTGAAACGAGAAAGACCGAGATTGTGGGCTCCTCATTGAATCTCTTTACGATCTCAAGCCGATTTTTGCTCGAACCGTCCAGATATTCAAACTGGATTCCCCGCTTTTCAAAATCGCTTCTCATGATGTGTAACATGCGCGTGTATTGAGAAAAGATCACTGTTTTGTGTTTTCCTTCGATCAGTGTTTGCAAAAGTTCTAAAAGCAGATCATATTTAGCTGAATCTCCTGGTTCTGCTTTCTCTTTTGCGAAAATCGCTGGATGGCAACAGATCTGTTTGAGACGCGTCAGGGTGGCAAGAACGTGAATCTGAATCTTCTCAAAACCGTCCCTGGCCACGAGTTTGACAAGCTCATCCCTTGCAGAGGCAGCGTAAGAGCGGTAAAGCTCTTTTTGCATATCGCTAAGCTGCGTATGGTAAATATTTTCCGAAACAGGGGGCAGATCGCTCAAAACATCTGCTTTCATACGTCGCAAGATAAAGGGGGAGACTTTCTTTCGCAAATAGTGAAGGTTTTTGATATGTTCCTTACCCGAGAGGCGCACATATTTTTCCACAAACCGTTCATAACTTCCCAAAAATCCGGGCATGAGAAAGTCAAACAGACTCCAAAGCTCTTCTAAAGAATTCTCAATAGGAGTGCCCGACAGAACGAGCCGATGCGCTGCACGGATCATTTTAACCGACTTAGCGTTCCGTGTCCCACGGTTCTTGATGTGCTGGGCTTCATCTAGAATCATATAAGAGAATGAAAAAGAGTTGTAAAGTTCGATATCTTTTTGAAGAAGGCTATAAGAGGTGATGACCACGTGGCTTTGATTGACTCGTGCCATGAGCCGTTTTCGCTGGTGGGGCATCCCATCGACAATCAATGTTTTGAGTTTTGGATTGAATTTATGACACTCTTCATCCCAGTTATAGAGGAGGGAGGTTGGACAGACAACAAGGGAGGGCTCTTTTGCCCTCTTTAAATGCTGAGTTAAAGCAACAATCGCTTGCAAAGTCTTACCAAGACCCATGTCATCAGCCAAAATCCCATCAAAATACATCATTCGGAGACGCTCAAGCCAGTTTACACCCTCCTTTTGGTAGTTACGCAGCTCCGCTTTGATCTCCGAAGGGATGGGACTAAACTTAAACTCTTTTTCTCCCAGCATCTGCTTGCAAATCTCTTTAAGTCGATCCGACATCTTAAAAGAGACAGGAAGCCCTTCGAAATTTGTCTCATCAATATTGGCCAGACTCCAAAGGGGTCTTTTTATAGAGATGTTATCGAGCTGCTCGATCCCCATCTCATCAAAAAGTTGGATCACCTCTCCGATTTTAGAAAGATCCAGAACCAAAATTTTCGGAAGTTTTGCTTTGTCTTTGCGCCCTTTTGTCGACTTTTCGCGATTATCGAGCTCCAGATAGGCTCTGCGTGAAACAAGACAATCCCAAATCTGATCGAGTTTTACCCCCTTAAGTGCGCCTTCGACCTCTAATTTGATCTCATAAATATCCATCCGACGCAGATCGGATAGTTCGAGCTTGAAGTTTGTTTGGTCATAGATGAACTGATCGAGAAGATTTTTGGGGCAGTTGAAGGTGACTCTGTGTTGGTTCCGAGGAACGACATCGGTCATAAATTCGATGATCTTCCGGTCAGTTTTGGCGACATAAGTTTGACTCTCTTGATCGAAAAAGAAATCACAGAAAAGAGCCTGGGTTATTTTCTGCTCTTCAACCAGATCACGAGCCATGACCCCCTCTTTGGTCACGAAGTTGCGAATACTCCCATAATCGAGCACCTTAAGAGAGGAGGGAACCACTTTCCCATCGTAGATAAAAGAGAGGGAGGCTTCAAGCTCTCCGTTCAAAAAGAGGATATCGCAGACCGCTTCCAGACTGCCCGCAAAGGGAAGCGTTGCAAAGAGCTCTGTCACCCCTTGATAGTCCACCTCTGTAAAACGGGAAAGTTCAGGAAGGGCGTTCTCAACAAACGTTCCAAAAAGCGGCTCTGGAATCGTCATCTCTCGGATGGGGAAAAAGCTACGCAAATGCTGACGGGTGATCTGCTTTTCAAAGCGGTAGTAGGTGTGATTGTAGATGATCCCCGGTTTTGCACACTCAAAAAAGAGGGCATCTTCGAGTAAAATAGAGGTCTCATCTACCACAAGGGTAGGATTGAGAAGAATTTTGGTTGTTGGTGGATGGATAAACTCGAGAGTGACCTTGATTTGAACCGAAGCTTTTGAAAAACAGATGGGAGACTCTAGGTTGTTTTCATAGAGACAGGGAAGGGTTAAAGACTCCCGTTTGACTCCGCTCCAAGCTTGCCTTTCAAGACTTGATGACGCGATCTCTTGGGCTTTTGCCAAAACCATCCCGAACACTGCTAAACTTAGACAACCAGATTTAAAAGCGCTTTCTTTGGTCGAGTTTTCTGGCAGCCTTAAATGATCCATAATCAGACGGGCGATCGGTCGCTCTTTCTCACCAAACGACTCGATAGAGAAGAGATGCCCCTTGTTGCCAATAACAAAAATCTCTTTGTAGCGCACGGCATCGAAAAATTCGAAAACGTTGGGGATGTTCAAAGGTTTAGACCTGGCGGGCAATCGCAAGGCGACCTGAATCTCAACATCATTTTTCCCCTTTTTCTTTGGAAAAGAGTGGATGATCGCAAGCTCGGCTTGCTCAACCTTTTTTTCCAAGTCTGGCAAAAAAAAGGGAGATTTGCCCAGAATATGGGCGGCTCCAACATACTCATTGAGCACCCCTTTTTGGTACTCTTCATCCTTTCTCTGCTCCTCTTTCGACTCGGCCTCTTTGAGTGCTTCTAAGAGTTTTTTCTTTTCTTGTTCGTCAAACCCCCTCTTTTCAGCGAGGTGATCTAGATCGTTCTCTTTGGAATATTTGACCAAAATTTCATCGAGATACGCCTCTAAATAGAACAAAACGGCCGCAAGATGTTGGCAATCATAGTGGTAGGGGCAGTCGCAGTTTGAGTCAATCGTCTCGCTCTCTTGTCGATCGATTTCGATCTCACTTTCGTAAGCGTTTTTGTATTGCCCCATGACCTGGGCACTGATCCTGAGTGTCTTTGCATCCAAGTGCAAAATCTTCGCAGAAAGAACCCGATTCGTGGCAAAGAGCTGCTTTCCGTCCTTGAGAACGTTCGAAGAAAAATCCTGCTTGAGCTTCCTTAAGTTCAGCATATTCTAGAGTATCCAGATCACCTTGTGTTTAACGAGTCAAATCAAAATCGTCCTTCGTTTTACATTTTTTCTTTAACGACTTCAATCATTTTTTCATTTTCATGCGAGCTTTTGACCACCGACATATGTTTAAGAAAAAGAGGGGTAGCTCAACCCTTTTGATTGCACCCCCGCTCAAACAAGTTCAAAGAGGTTATTGAAAAAATTCTCCCCCGTGACTATAATCTGGTAACTCTGGGTTTACAATCGGTAGATATTTGAGCGGGTGTAGCTCAGCGGTAGAGCATCACGTTGCCAACGTGAGGGTCGTGAGTTCGAACCTCATCATCCGCTTAAACTTTGAATGAAGGGTCAAGAATTCATGACAGTAGAAAAACAGAATTTCAAATCGAACACTGTTGATTTTACAGCAGAGATCAAAGCCGATTGCATTGTCGAATACAGAGTGAAGGCTCTTCCTGAGATCGTAAAAAAAGCAAGACATGATGCCATCCGTTCGATTGCAAAGGAAGTCTCGATCCCTGGGTTTCGCAAGGGCAGGGCTCCCTCCTCTTTGATCGTAAAAAATTACCCAGAACCTCTTGAGAAAAGGTGTAAAGAAAAGGTGGCAGCCTATGCCTTTGAAGAGTGCCAAAAAGTTTCGACTATTCCCCTCTTAAATCACGACTCCAGAGTTGAAGTTAGCGTCGTCGAGCAGTCTGAAGATGGAGATGCAAAGATCATTTATAGTTTTGAGACCCAACCTGACGTTCCTTCTATAGATCTCGAAAAAATCACTCTTGAAAGGCAAGAAAAGGAGCTTGTTGACGCAAAAAAAGTCGACCAATCGATCGAAGATATCCGCCTCTATTTCGCAGATTGGGAACGGCCCAGGTCCCGAATCGTAGAGGAGGGGGATTATGTTCTCATAGATCTGAGCTTGACGGAAAAAGACCCACCGCAAAAGGTTTTTGAAGAGGATCGATTTCTCTTTTCCCGCGAAACAATGTCCAAGTGGATGTTTGATACCTTGACAGGGATGAAGGTTGGTGATATCAAGCAGACGGTTAGTATCCCTGATGAGGAAACCTCTGAAAAATTGAAAGAGCAAATTCCACCAAGGGGAGTCGAACTAACCCTTCTCTCGATCGAAAAACCGCTCCTTCCCCCTATTGATGATGTGCTGGCGAAAAGAGTTGGCGTGAAAACGGTCGAGGAGATGCGCCAAAATTTAGAAAAAATCTTAAATCGGCAGGCAGAAGAAAGAAGAGACGCATCTTATCGAGCACAAATTGTCGACCATCTGCTTGAAAATTATTCCTTTAATCTGCCTAAAAGTGCCTTGACGAAAGAGGTGGTCTCCCGCCTTGAACAAGCGACTTCCTATCCAGAAACGCGAAAATTTTTGGACAACTCAAATCCTAAACTCCGAGAAAAATTTGTACAAAGAATCAAAGATCAAAGTGAACGTGCCTTGCGCTTTTTCTACCTCGCAGAGCGGCTGGTCAAGGATCAAAAAATTCCAATTTCTCCCAAAGAGGTTCACCAAAATAATGCCACCCCCCTTGAAACGTTCCTATATGGCTCATCTGCCTTCGACTCGGCAAAAACAATCAGAAAAGAACCGCATGACATTGCCATATGTGATCTAATATTGAGAAAAACGGAAGATTTCTTGATTTCAAAAGCCAAACTGGAATCAAAAAAGAAGAAAGAAGAGAACGGGGAAAGCAAACAATCCCCCCAAGAGGAAAGTCCCGAGAAGGATCAAACCGAAGAAAAAAAAGAGTGTTAAAAAAAGGAAAATTATGGCTCTCATCCCCTATGTTGTCGAAGACACTGGACGTGGCGAACGTTCTTGGGATATCTACTCCCGCCTTTTAGAAGATCGGATCATTTTCATCGGAGACACCATCAACCCTCAAACGGCCAACTCGGTCGTTGCCCAGCTGATCTTCTTAAGGGCTAAGGATCCCAAAAAAGATATCAACATGTACATCAACTCTCCTGGCGGGGTGATCTCCGCAGGGCTTGCCATTTACGACACCATGCGTTTTTTAGGTGCAGATATCAGCACCTACTGTTTGGGTATGGCAGCCTCCTTGGGTGCGCTTCTCCTCTGCGCAGGAACCAAGGGCAAGAGGTATGCGTTGCCCCACAGCCGCACAATGATCCATCAGCCAGTTGGAGGGATCACAGGAAGCTCGGCCGATATTCACATTCAAGCACAAGAGATTCTCTACATGAAACAGGTCGTTGCCAAAATCATCGCCTCTCATTCAGGCCAACCTCTTGAAAAAGTGATTGAAGATTCCGAGAGAGACTTTTACATGGGGCCTGAAGAGGCTATAAAATATGGTCTCATCGACAAAGTCCTTGAGCCAGATAACAAATAAAGGATAAAGAGGTAAATTCAAGTGGGTAAACAATCGACAGGTGAGATGGCGGCTTGCTCTTTTTGTGGACGTACAGAGGATGTCGTTGAAAAACTGGTATCTGGATCAGGTGCTTTTATCTGTGATAAATGCGTGCGCCTCTGCATGGATATTGTTGAAAAAAAGACAGTTAAACATGATATCAAACCGCTTAGACCCAAAGAGATCAAAGAACGTTTAGATGAGTACGTCATCGGTCAGGAGAAAGCAAAGAAAACAATCTCCGTCGCTGTTTACAACCACTACAAACGGATCCGTTTGCTGGGCAAAGAAAAAACAGAGATGGAGTACAGTAAATCGAACGTTCTCCTCTTAGGCCCCACGGGCTCTGGCAAAACCCTTCTTGCTCGCACCTTGGCTCAGGTTCTAGATGTGCCCTTCGCCATTGCGGATGCCACAACACTCACCGAGGCGGGTTATGTGGGAGAAGATGTCGAAAACATCATTCTACGCCTTGTTCAGAACGCCGATTTTGATATTACAAGAACTGAGAAAGGGATTATTTACGTCGACGAAATTGATAAAATTCGAAAGACATCGGGCAACGTGTCGATCACTCGGGATGTGTCGGGAGAGGGCGTTCAACAGGCTTTGCTTAAAATCATCGAAGGAACGATTGCGAATGTTCCTCCCAAAGGGGGGCGCAAACACCCCAATCAAGAATACATCAAAGTCAATACACAAAATATTCTGTTCATCGTCGGTGGTGCTTTTGTCGACCTCGATAAGATCATTGCCAAGCGCCTCGGTAAAGGGGTCATTGGATTTGACACTTCTAATAAACAGGCGTTTAATGCGACTGAAACGAGCTATCTACTCTCCAAAATTGAGACAGAAGATTTGGTCTCGTTTGGTCTTATCCCCGAGTTTGTCGGTCGCTTGAACAGCACAGCCAATTGCAATGAGCTCACTGTAAAAGATCTAAATGAAATCTTGGTCAAACCCAAAGGGGCTGTCATTCAGCAATACACAGCTCTTTTCGAAGAGGATGGTGTTGAGCTAATCTTTACACAAGAAGCGCTTGAGGCGGTCGCCTTAAAGGCAAAAAAATCGGACACGGGCGCACGCGCACTGCGTATGATCGTTGAGAATCTGCTGATGGATTTGATGTATGAAGTCCCCTCTAATCCAAATGTCAAGCAGGTGATCATTGAGGAAAAATGTGTTACCGAAGGACAGCCCGCCGTCATCAAGCATTCCAAAGAGGAAACGGGTTAACCCCTTAGATTGACGTTTGTCGGTTTCACGACATATTTTAACCAATACTGTCCACGGGTAGGGCACAACATGAAGTTGATCCTTCGCCGCATGGCTTACTCACCCGACGGGATTACAAACATCTCCATCAAAACAGCCACTAGGCAGACCCCCTTAATACCCTCGCGGCCCAAAAACAGCCTGATAAAATGTACGCGTTCACGGGGGGGGGGTTTAACTAAAATATTTTACCGTGTATGCTGTGGGTCTTATGAAACACGAAGAAACCATAGATTGGAAAGAACGGTACTTTCAGCTGCTTGA
>JANQSR010000091.1 GCA_028279205.1 Simkania sp. | reverse complement strand
TCAAGCAGCTGAAAGTACCGTTCTTTCCAATCTATGGTTTCTTCGTGTTTCATAAGACCCACAGCATACACGGTAAAATATTTTAGTTAAACCCCCCCCGTGAACGCGTACGTTTTTTCTAAGGTAAAAATCTTTAATGGAGACTTGGATCGAGAAGTCGCTTGACCTGCTGCCAACTCTTAAAAGAGGATCCTCTCACACTCTTTGCAAATTCTTTTGCTTTTCTCTGCTCCTCTTTGAGAAGTGGGGGGTTTGATAGATATTTCTCCAGAGTAAGAGAGAGCTCTTCAATAGGAACTTTCCGAGCAACGCCCGATTGCAAAAGGGGTTTAGCAAACTCTTTTTGATGCTCTATGTAAGGGCCAAAAAGCACTGGCTTTCCCATGCTCACTGGCTCAAAAACGTCGTGGCCACCTACGCCCCGAAAAAAACTGCCACCAACAATTGCCAAATCGGAAGAGTGATAACAGGTTGGCAAAACCCCCATAGCATCAATCAAAATCAACCGGCTTGCCCCTTTCTGAGAGTCTAAAGATGAATAGCTCGCATAGGGAATGCAATGCTCTTCAATGAGCTTTTTTACTTTCAAAAATCTGTCGGGTTTTCTGGGCACAATCAGGAGCTTTAGATTTTCATATCGATCCCAAAGAGATTTTAACACCTCTAGAAGAAAGGCCTCTTCTCCTTGATGGGTCGAACCCGCCGTCAAGATGAAATCTTGATCCTGAAGAAAGAGCCTCTTTTTCCATAATTGCACCTCCAAGTCGGAAGTTTTTACATTTTGAACGTCATATTTGAGGTAACTCGTCACAGTTAATCGACCAGGATCGATGCCAAGATTTAAAAATCTTTCGAGATGTTCCTGGTTTTGTACACAAAAAAGATCGACTTTTTCGAAAAGAGCCCGAGCAAACGGTCTAAACAAGAGGTAAAGCCTAAAAGATTTTTCAGAGATCCTGCCATTGACAAGAGCGACTCTGCCCCCCTGTTTCTTGACCTCTTTTAAGAGATGGTACCAAAACTCCCCTTCAATGAGAATCAGCAAACGGGGCTTTAACCTCTTGACAAAAGGGCGCATGATCCAGGAAAGATCGAGAGGAAGGTGACAAAAAGCATCAGCACTCGTGATCAACCTTTTAGCCTCTTTTTGACCCGTCCTAGTCATCGTTGAGACCAAGATAAAAGCACCTGGATAGGACTTGCGAATATGGGGAACAAGAGTCGAAAGAGCCTTGGTTTCTCCCATGGAAGAAGCGTGGAGCCAAATCACCTCCCCCCTTTTGGGTGACGGAAGCCTTTCTCCTTTATTAAAACGAACAAGTAAGTTTTTTAAAAAATGATCCCGAAGGAAAAAAGACCTGACAAGCCTGTAACCAAGGACTAAAATTAAGCAAAAGTTGTACAGGGGTGTTATCATCTGACCACAAGATTGATGAGTTTGTCTTGAACAAAGATCACTTTAATAACCTCCCCCTCGAGAAATGTTCTCATTTTGGGCTCCTTTCTGATTAAACCCATCAAAAGATCTTGCGACACTCCCTTTGAAAGGTGGAGTCTGTGTCGAAGCTTTCCGTTTACTTGCACAACATAGGTCGTTTTTGACTCTTCCAGATAGGATTCATCAACCTCTGGATAGGGCTCAAACATCAAAGTCCCCAGTTTCTGACCTAGTATTTCCCAACACTCTTCAGATAGGTGCGGCGCAAAAGGGTGCAAAGCCTGCGTTGCCATCCGGAGTGCTTTTCTCGGATATCGATCCAGCTTGATAAAGGCGTTAAGAAATTCCATGAGCTTTGCAATTGCTGTGTTAAAGAGCATCGCTTCAATATCTTTTTCTACCCCCTTTACCAAGATATATGCCAATTTCATCCCTTCAAAACTCTCTTCATCAGTCACCTTTTCCGAAGTCACCGTTTGATAGAATCGATCGAGAAACCGTCGGCACCCACCAATTGCATCTCTATTCCAAAATTTCTCTTTTTCAAACGGTCCCATGAACATCTCATAAAGGCGCAAGCTATCCGCCCCCAAGCTCTTCACAGTCTCATCGGGCGTGATGCCATTGAGCTTTGATTTAGACATCTTCTCTACAAAGACTTTAAGTATTTCACTTTTCCCATGCTCAAAGTAATCTTCCCCCTTCTTGAATACCTGCCCTGGATCGGCATACCCCCCATTTTGCCGTTTAAAAGACTCAGCCGTAACCAAACCTTGGTTGCGCATCGTTTGAAAGGGCTCTGATGTTGAGACAAGCCCGAGATCGAAGAGGACTTTATGCCAAAAACGGGCGTAGAGCAAGTGCAAAACTGCATGCTCAACCCCCCCAACATAGAGGTCGACGGGCATCCAATACTTTTCTATTTCCTTATCCCAGGCAGCCTCACTATTGTGAGGATCACAAAAACGGAGGTAGTACCAACAAGAGCCTGCCCACTGGGGCATCGTATTCGTCTCCCTTTTCGCCTGCTTTCCTGTTTTAGGATCAACCATGTTGACCCAATCAGGCAGGTTATCAAGGGGAACGCCTCCCTTTTCTCGAGGGTTGTAATCGACAAGATCTGGCAGTGTCAAAGGAAGCTCATCCAAATCTAAGAGCCTTTTCGTTCCATCTTTGAAATGCAACACGGGGAAAGGCTCACCCCAATACCTTTGTCTTGAAAAAAGCCAGTCACGTAGTTTGTAAAGTATCGATCTTTTACCACATTTGTTTTTTTCGAGCCAATCGACGACTCTCCGTTTTGCCTCTTCCACACCGAGACCATTGATATCTAAGTCAGAACCATTCCCATTGATGATCCGCCCCCCTTTTGTCCAACATCGATCACCCCTCAAGATCTCTGAGCGAAAATCGGCCTCTACACACCCTTCGGGTATCCCGTCTAAATGCTCTTTTAGTGCTGGATCATAAGGAGCAATCACCTTCAAACCAAACTTTTTAGCAAATTCAAAATCTCTCTCATCTGCGCCAGGAACACCCATCACAGCTCCCGTTCCATACCCCATCAAGACATAATCAGCAATCCAAATAGGGATCAGATCTTTAGTGATTGGATGCTTGGCATAGGCTCCTGTCCAAACCCCTGTTTTCTCTTTATTGAGCTCAGTTCTTTCTAAATCACTTTTAAAAGAGGTCTGCTTCCGACACTCTTCAACCTCTTTACGCTGCTCTTTGGTTTTAATCTGATCAACAAACGGATGCTCAGGAGAAAGAACCAAGAAAGTAACCCCAAACAATGTATCAGGGCGGGTTGTAAAGACGGGAATAGAAGTTTTGGTCCGATCTTCTGAGAAAACAACTTGTGTTCCCTCCCTTCTCCCAACCCAGTTCCTTTGCAAAACTTTCAAGTACTCTGGCCAATCCAAGGTTTCTAAGTCGTCTAAAAGTCGGCTTGCGTAGGCGGTGATCTTTAAAACCCACTGGCGCATCGGAACTCTTTCTACTCGATACCCCCCCTCGACCGACTTGCCATTTTCAACCTCTTCGTTCGCCAAAACAGTCTTTAAATCTGGGCAATAGTTGACTAAAATTTCTGCTTCATAGGCAAGTCCTAACTCATGGAGCTTGGTAAAAATCCACTGAGTCCACTTGTAGTAGTCAGGATCACTCGTTCTCAACTCTCTATCCCAATCGTAGCTAAACCCGAGAGACTGAAGTTGGCGACGATAGGTGTTGATGTTTTTCTCAGTTGTCTCCTTTGGATGGGTTCCAGTGCGCAGCGCGTACTGCTCTGCCTGAAGGCCAAAGCTGTCCCATCCCATCGGGTGCAAGACATTAAAACCCTTTTGTCTCTTGAAACGGGCTAATATATCTGTTGCAGTATACCCCGTGACATGACCGACATGTAGCCCCGCTCCCGAAGGATAGGGAAACATGTCCAAAATATAGTACTTGGGTTTTGAATGATCGACTTCGACTTTGAAGAGCTGTTTTTCCCTCCAATACTCTTGCCATTTATGCTCAATCGCAATGTGGTTGTATCCTTCCTGACTCATGAAATCACAAATAAAAACCATCTGCCCAGGAATCCTACCACAAGAATCTGATTATCTCAAGTGGATCTTCAAATCAAATTTTTTCAGATAATCATTGAAAAAAAAATTATAGATAATCGTAATTTTAGAAATCGATTTCACCAATGCTTGCAATAAATAAAATAAACCCTCTATCATTGGCTAAGGCCTTTATTTGGTATTCTCGCTCAAAATTGGACTTAAAGCAAAATGGTAGGAACTCGTACTCATAAGAAAAACAAAGTTAATTTAGAAGATTACGACTACCGCGGAGATATCCAAAATCGCCTCCTGCTCTCCCATTTCACTAGCAGTGATCTAGAAATACTCGAAGAAATTATTTACAGCCCCCCCCAATTCTCTGTGAGCAGTCTGGCAGAAAAAGTCGCAAAGACAGATGAACAGGTCTTTGAAACGCTTACAAAGCTCTCTGATAGTAAACTGTTCAAGGTAAAAGGGAAGGCAGTGGTTATCGATAAAGAGATGAGAAAATATTTCGAAGTGCAGATGAATAAATTTGAAGAAAATTTTTCACCTGGAATGGAATTTCTACAATCTCTTTTAAAAAAGGTTCCTATCCACATTCTTCCCGATTGGTACCCCATTCCCCGCACATCGAACAACATCTTCACAGCTCTTATCGAGAAGTATCTCGAAACTCCACAAAAATTTCAGAGGTATTTGGCTGAGCTGAGTTTTGGTGATAAAATATTAGATGGAATTGTGAAAGACCTTTTTAACTCCCCAAATCAGAGAATTTACTCTAAAGAGGTGTGCAAGAGATATAACCTGACGGAAGAAGAGTTTGAAAGGTGTATGCTCCACCTTGAGTTTAACTTTGTCGGTTTTTTGATCTTTGAGAAAAAAGAGGGGGGTTGGTCAGGGGTCATCACCCCGTTCCAAGAGTGGAAAGATTATTTGCAATTTTTAAGAAGAAGCGAGCCCCCAAAAGTTAAGGCAACTCATGAAATCAAGATGACGAGACCGAGCGACTTTTCTTTCGTCGAGGACATGTCCACCTTTTTAACACTTGCCTCTAACATCGATTTTTTTGTTAAAATCGACAATAAAGAGAATTGGGTTCCAGAAAAGAGGATCATTCCCCTTCTTTTAGAAAAATGTGGGTGGGGCTTTTTGGAAACAGAAGAGAGTAAAGAGTCTTTTAAACTTTACGTCAATCGCGTGATCCAAAAACTTTTGCTTTTCAAACTGGTTAGAATCGAAAAAAGTCAGATTTCCCCCTGTCAAGAGGCCAAAGAATGGCTCAAAACCCCTGTCGAAAAACGGGCTCTTAACACCTACAAAATGACCATTAACCGTTACTCTTTCTCTGAATTCCCACAGGAAATTTGTACTGAACGGAATATTCACGAAATTGAAAAGTCGGTTGTTCGTATCGCCCACTCAGACTGGGTGCTTTGGGATGATTTTCTAAGAAGCCTCACTGTTCCCATCAGTGAAAGTAGCAAAATGACCCTCACAAAAACAGGGCGCTGTTGGAAATACACCCACCCAGAATACTCAGAGGCAGAGATTCTGCTGATACAGAAAATCACCTTTGAATGGCTTTTTGAAGGGGGTGTGGTTTCAACAGGTAGATATAGAGGTCACCCTTGTCTGCGTATCACGCCTTTTGGCCGTTCGATGTTTGGTTGACTCTCCAAAAGTGCTAGGACAAACCTTTTCAAACTTTGATATCCTCCGTCTGATCACTCTCATCTTTTTAGAGGTGATCTTATCTGTTGACAATGGACTGGCACTTGCACTTATCGTCAAACGTCTGCCCATCCATCTGAGAAAGAAGGCTCTCTTTGTGGGTCTTTTCTCCTCCTTTATTCTGCGCGCTACCGTTATTCTCTTTGCTGCTCATTTGATCCAGATCGCTTTGCTTCAAATTTTGGCAGGACTTTATCTCGTTTACCTCTCAATCTCCTCCCTTTTTATGAAAAAGAAAAGGAAAAAGAGGATGCAGAAAAAGCACTCTTTTCTCAAAGTGATCCTCCTTGTCGAACTCACAGACCTTGCTTTTGCCATCGACTCTATTTTAGCAGGCCTAGCCCTTATCGGATTTCACACTCGATCCCCCCCCTCGAATTTATCCAAAATTTGGATTCTCTATTTTGGAGGAGTAGTCGGAATGATTTTTATCCGTTTTGCGGTCACCCTTCTGAGCCGTTTAATTGATCGATTCCCAGGGCTAGAGTTTGGTGGCCATCTGATTGTCGGCTGGGTCGGCCTCAAACTCCTATTAACCTCTTTCCATTTAAATAGACTTGAACTTTTCTTTTGGATCGGTACTTTCATATTTTTTTCGATCTCTTTCTTTTTTAAAAGGAAATAGGCCTTTTAATCCCTCTTTTGATGGTTTTTCATTGGAATTGGCAAAATGGTTTGATAGAATAGAAGCTGTTTCTATCTCGGGATTTTATGAAAAAAAAGAGTAGTGCGGAACTGACCTCAAATAGGCGCGCCTACCATGACTATGAAGTTCTTGAAACCCATGAAGCTGGAATCTGCCTCTTGGGAACAGAGGTTAAATCGCTTCGCGATCATGGCGGCTCTTTGCAAGAAGCTTATATCTTGATCAATAAAAAGGGAGTTTATCTCAAACAAGCCTCGATTGCCCCTTACAAATTTGGGACGGCCTTTAACCATCAAGAAAGGCGAGATCGGAAGCTACTTTTGCATCGGTATGAGATAAAGAAGTTAAGAAGACAAGTTGAGCAGAAAGGGATGGCACTCATACCCCTTTCCTTCTATCTTAAAAAGGGGTATGTCAAAGTCAAGCTGGGTGTTGGAAAAGGAAAAAAACGGCAAGACAAACGGCAAGCCATCAGGGAGCGGGAAGAAAAAAGGTCGATTGCGCGCATGCTTAAAAAGCGCAGTTGACATGAGCCGATTTAATTTTTTATATTTTTTACAGGAAAAACAATTTAAGAGACGCAAAATGAAAGTGATTATTTCAAGGACGGAATTGACCCGTTTAATCGGAAACATCCAAGGGATCCTTCCTTCTAAATTTTCGATCCCAATTTTGGCAAACATCCTGATCGAAGCATCTGACGGAAAAGTGATTTTCAGTGCAACAGATCTGAAGATAAGTGCCCGTGTGCAAATAGATGCTAATGTCATCCATGAAGGAGCGATCACCCTTCCAGGGAGACAGTTTTTTCAACTCATACGTGAGATGACAGCTCAAGAAGTCGAGCTCGAATGTAAGGAGGGTGAGGTGGTTGCCTATTTCAAAGGGGGAAGTTCCCATTTTCGGATCAACGGCATTCATAAAAGCGCTTTTCCAGAACTTCCCGATATGTCAAAGGCTCCTAGTTTTTCTCTTGCTCAGAAAACGCTCAAAGAGATGTTGACCAAGTCGCTCTTTGCTGCTGCGCGAGAAGATAGCCGTCATGTTTTAAATGGCGTTTTGATGCGTATCGAAAAAAACACTGCAACTTTTTTTGGAACGGATGGCAAACGTTTGGCCAAAGTGCGCACGCCGGTTCTAGTGGAAGAAGAGCAGAAGAAGGATTACTTGCTCCCCTTTAAAGGGTGCGAAGAGATGATCAAAATGGTTCGAGATGAAAAAGAGGGAGAAGTGAGTATCCGCCTTCTTCCCAATCAAGTTGGCCTTACCGTAGGCTCTTCGAGTTTGGTCACTCTTTTGTTAGTTGGAAACTACCCAGATATCGAAAGTTTGATACCCACTCTCCCCGCAAAGAGGTTTACTTTACACCGAGAAGAACTCATGTCCCTTCTAAAGCAAGTCGCTCTTTTTACAAGCAAAACCGCCCTATCGGTTCGTCTTGCTTTTTGTTCAAATGAATTGACTCTAACAGCTGCTAACAATGAGATTGGGGATGCAAAGGTGGCAATGCCGATTGATTACGCAGGAGAAAAATTTGAAATCGCTTTAAACCCCTTCCATTTTCATGATATTTTGCGCCATTGCGAGGATGAAACGGTCACATTTGAAGCAACCGACTCGCATGACCCTGGATTGATCACTGACTCATCAGCGGCAAATTTTATCATCATGCCCATGCGGCTGGATGCCCATGCGGCTGGATATGAACTAAATGCATGCAAATAAAGCGACTCGTCCTTCGCAATTTTCGCAACTATACAAGTGAAACCGTCCCGTTTAGTCCAGGTGTTAATTTCATCTACGGCAAAAATGGCGCAGGCAAAACGAATTTGCTTGAAGCGCTCTCTCTGCTGAGCACTGGGCGCTCTTTCCGCACACCCCATCTAAAGAACCTGATCCGAAAGGGTTCTTCCCACTTCTACATTCAAGCTGACTTTGAAAAAGAGGGGTTGGATCAAATGGTATCGGTAGGGTTTGATGGAAAAAATCGAAAGATTCGGTGCAACAACAAATCATTTAGTCACTTTTCCCATTTGATCGGCACTCTTCCCACCGTGATCTACACATCGGCTGATCTTCAGCTGATTGGGGGAAGCCCCACTCAGAGACGTCGGTTTCTAAATATTCAGCTAGCTCAGGATGATCCCCTCTATGTTTACCACCTGCTTCGCTACCACAAAGCGATGAAAAACCGGAATGCTCTACTCAAAGCCAAAGTGGAGGAGAGCATGATCACTTATGAAAAAATCATGGCTCAATCAGCCTCATACTTGGTGCAAAAACGGGCGGACTTGATCAATCAACTAAGCCCAGTCTCCCAAGAGTTTGCTCTAGAGTTATCTGATGCAAGAGAGCCATTTGACCTTTCTTACTCCCCTTCAATTGCTCTAAAAGATTTAAATAACATCCTCTCAATCTATTCAGAGCAAAGGGAAAAAGAGCTCATTTTGGGAACAACCCTAAATGGTCCACATCGGGATGATTTTTTGATCTCTTATCAGGGGAAGGAGGCAAAATTTTACGCAAGTGAGGGACAAAAGAGCACCTGCGTTGCCGCTCTTAAAATGGCAGAACAAAAAAACCTATCGAAAAAGGCCTTGCTCAGCATCGATGACTTCGGATCCCATCTAGATGAGAGGCGTACTCATCGACTCCATCGAGTCGTAATGAGAGCGGCTCAGGTCTTTCTCTTTGCCTCTTCTACACTGACTTTAGAAGATTTTGTGCACCATCACCTGCTTTATGTCGAAAATGGCACCGTTTGTAATCACCAAAGATAAAAACTAAAGTCCTTTTTTGCGTAAGCGTCTAATGAACCCATCTTTTGCTTAAATCACACTATGTCGGTAAGCAAGGAAGTGCTGGATGGAATGAACTATGTCACGAAGGTTTCCACTGA
>JANQSR010000078.1 GCA_028279205.1 Simkania sp. | reverse complement strand
AGGCTAAAGGTAGCCCTTTTTTGTGGGCTTGGCAAGCCCTCCTCTTTTTTCAAAACGGTAGAGAAGATGGGGGCTAAAATTGGTGAAAAGTTGATCGTTCCAGATCATAGAACGCCAGATGAGTCTGTTTTGAAAAAATGGGCTCTTCTAGCCCGAGAAAAGGGGTGTGAACTTTTGCTCTGTTCGGAAAAAGATTGGGTCAAACTGCCAGCTAAAAGCGCCCTTCCTTTGCCAGTCGCACGGGTGCAAGCTAGAATGGAGGTGGCGTTCAACCTTGAAGGGTATGAGGAGCTCCTTTCTAGGGTGTTAAGTTTAACGAGCGATAGGAAAAGCGCATGAGACCCTGGATTAAAATTTTAATCGGGCTTGTGCTCGGCATTATCGTGGGATTTCTTATAGGTCACAAATCTGATCTGCTAGCCAGGATCGGAAACGCGTTTATCAACCTTCTGAAAATGCTCGTAGGGCTGATTGTTTTCTCCTCTCTTGTCACGGGGATGTGTCATATCAGTGATCCCAAAAAACTGGGGCGGATCGGAGTGCGAACCCTCCTTTTTTACACCGTAACAACCCTTCTGGCGATCGGATTTGGCCTTCTTTTAGTCTTTACCGTCAAGCCTGGATTGGGTCTTCGGCTGCCCCTTCCCCACTCTTCACAGGCTCCCGAGATCGAGCTTAATATGGTCGACTTTTTGTTTTCCATCATCCCCGCAAACCCGATCGCATCTTTTGTAGAGGGCAATGTTTTGCAAATTATTGTGTTTGCGATCCTCTTTGCCTTTGCCATCAACCTCGCGGGAGGTAAGGGAAAGCCTGTGCTCAGCTTTTTGGAATCGGTCAGCGAAGTGATGTACACACTCACCCACTTTATCATGAAGCTCGCCCCTTACGGGGTGTTTGCCCTGATCGCAACCGCAGTAAGCTCGATCGGCTTTAGCATCCTCTTTTCCCTTTTGGAATTTTTGCTCTGCAATTACATTGCTTGCTCCTTGCAGGTGTTTATCGTCTTTTGCCTATCTTTAAAATATTTGGCCAAAGTCAAGATCAGTCCCTTCTTTAAGGGGATGAAAGATGCGATTGTCTTGGCGTTTACAACGAGTAGCAGCTCGGCGACTTTGCCTATCTCTCTTGAATGCGCCCGTTACCATCTCGGAGTCTCTCCTGATATTTCTGGTTTTGTTCTCTCTCTGGGGTCGACGATCAACATGAATGGGGCTGCGATTGGGCAAGCGATCTCTGCCATCTTCATTGCGCAAGCGTACGGTATAGAGGTGACCTTTACAAAAGTGTTCATTTTGATCCTCGTCTCATTCGTTTCGGCAGTGGGAGCTGCGGGAATTCCTGGCACGGGGATCATCATGCTTTCGATTGTCCTTAGCGCGATGGGACTTCCCGCAGAGGGGTTTATTCTGGTTGCAGGGGTAGATCGTCTAAGAGAGATGGTCTCATCGGTTGTCAATATTTTAGGGGATGCTGTTGCAGCCGTTTTCGTTGCCAAAAAAGAGAACCGATTTGATGAGAAAAAGTACCACGCATCGACCTGGTTAAAATAGGGTACGCGTTCACGGGGCGGGGTTTAACTAAAATATTTTACCGTGTATGCTGTGGGTCTTATGAAACACGAAGAAACCATAGATTGGAAAGAACGGTACTTTCAGCTGCTTGATAAA
>JANQSR010000071.1 GCA_028279205.1 Simkania sp. | reverse complement strand
TGACTGGGATAAAGGAAGTCTGGTTGCACTTTCCGAAGTTTTAAGCACTCTTCAACAAAAAGTTCCCCTCTGTCAAACATGTGGGTGTCTGATGGATGGCGCTATTTGCAATTTCTGTGAGAATCTCAAACGGGATCTTTCTACTCTTTGCATTGTTGCTTCACCCCGTGATGCCTATGCCATAGAGGGAACGGGAAACTTTCTCGGTCTTTACCACGTCTTGGGAAGACTGCTCTCCCCTCTCGATGGTCAGACCCCCTCGATGCTCAAAATCCCCAAGATCATAAAACGGATTGAGTCTCTGCAGATAAAAGAAGTCATCTTAGCTTTTGATTCGACGATCGAAGGGGATGCGACAGCCCTTTTCCTAAAAGAAGGGTTGGAATGCATGAAGATTAAAGTTTCCAGACTTGCTCTCGGACTTCCCGTCGGAAGTTCCCTCGATTTTATTGACGAAGGAACTCTTGCTCAAGCCTTAACAGGTCGAAAGATCTTGCATTAATTCGGTTTTTTTTTCTACAATCCACCTACTCTGAAAGGGTCTTGAAATGTCGAAAATCTCAAATATGTCCCTTGGAAAAGGTAGTCAGTGCATGAGTAAAATCCCCTCCAAAATCTTTATCACTCTTTTTTGTTTGTTCTTTTTCGGATCTTTTTCTGATTTGATTGCACACCCCCATTTAGATGGAGATTACGAAAACACGCGGATAGAAAAGATCACCATATCGGTCGAAAACCTACAAAAAGGGGAATCTTTTGATCAAAAAAGGGTCATATCAAAACTACAATCTAAGGTAGGAGACCCCTTCTCCCAAACCATCTTTGACCGAGACCTAAAGTTTTTATCCGAAGAATACGCTATTGTCGAACCGAGTATTGAAGCCCAAAAAGAGGGGGTTTATATCACCATAAAAATTTGGCAAAAGTCGACAATCCGCTCTATCACATGGAAAGGAAATAAAAAGTTGAGCACAAAAACGGTTCAACGGGAGCTCGACGTAAAACCTCACTCCCTTTTTAGTAGAGATAAATTCAATTTAGCACTCAACAAGGTGAAAGAACACTATATCAAATCGGGATACTTTGAATCGGAAATCGACTACACAGTGACTCCCTCCCAAAACTCAAATGAGGTAGACATTGAGATCAACATCCACGAAGGGCACTCTGGTCGTATTGGTCGGATCGAGTTTTACGGACTTTCACAAAAGGAACAGAGCACTATCTTGGGTCTCATCCAGACAAAAAAGCACAACTTTTTCACAAGCTGGTTTACAGGTACGGGTAACTATCACGAAGAGGCTCTAGAACAAGATAAGCTCGTCATCGTCAACTACCTTCAAAATCAAGGGTATGCCGATGCCAGAGTGCATATCGATACAAGGGAAGGGCAGCAAGGGCGTTTGGAAATTCATATCAAGGCAGAGAGAGGAGAGAAGTATTATTTCGGAAAGATTGATATAGAGGGCAACAAGCTTTTAAGTCAAAAACAGATCGAAAAGAGCCTCACCATTAAAACTGGGAGTCTGTTTTCTCCAGAAGAGCTGCGCGCTACTATCGAAGCTATCAAAGAGCTCTACGGGGAAAAGGGGTATATCGAAGCGAACGTACAATACATCTTACACCTTTCTCACAGCAAGGCAGTCTATGATGTCACGTTTAAAATTGAAGAGGGACAACAGTTTCGGGTCGGCATGATCCATGTCGTTGGAAACATTTCGACACATAAAAACGTCATCTTGCGCCAATCAGAGCTCATTCCTGGGGAAGTGTTTGATTCGCACAGTTTAAAATCGACCAAGAGCAATCTCGAGTCTCTGGGCTACTTCAAGTCGGTCAATGTCTATGTAGTAAAAACCCCCGAAGATCAGAAACTTGGCGACTCTTACCGTGATATTGTCATTGACGTTGAAGAGACGACGAGCGGAAGCTTTAGCCTCTTTGGAGGGATCAATTCGAGTGATGGCTTCTTTGGAGGCATCGATCTTTCAGAGAATAACTTTGATCGGAGAGGTTTGACAAAATTCTGGAAAGAGGGGCTCTCATCGGTGCGCGGCGCAGGCGAGTTTATCCATCTGCGAGGACAAATCGGTAAAAAACAACAAAATTACGCACTCACTTGGATAAATCCTTATCTGAGCGACACGCTGTGGAAGTTTGGATTCGACCTAAATTAT
>JANQSR010000065.1 GCA_028279205.1 Simkania sp. | reverse complement strand
AATACGTGCGGAATCGGCCTATCAACAGGGAAAAATTGGTGGGTTTTTTCATGCTTACATGGGACAAGAGGCGATCCAAACGGCTGCTGTCGATGTGATAGGAAGCCAAAATAATTGGTGGCTTACAACCTACCGTTGTCACGCCTTGTCCTATTTACTAGGGGCGCGTCCCAATGAGATGATGGCAGAGCTTTATGGAAAAATCACTGGAAACGCCCTTGGTAGGGGGGGGTCGATGCATCTGTATGCAGAGCGTCTTCTCGGAGGGTTTGGAATCGTCGGTGGTCATTTGCCATTAGCAACAGGGGCGGCTTTTTCCTTGAAATACCAAAATCAAGAGGGGGTTGTCGTCTGTTTTTTAGGGGATGGTGCCGTTGCACAGGGCGCTTTCCACGAGTCGCTCAACTTGGCCGCTCTTTGGGATTTACCTTGTATCTACGTGATTGAGAATAATCAGTGGGGAATGGGGACGGCTGTAAAAAGAGCCATTTGCATGCAGCCGATCGCAGAAAGCTTCTCAAAGGGGTACGGAATCTCTTCTTATACCCTGGATGGGATGGACTATTTTAGTTGTTACAGTGGGTTCCATCATATTTATGGAGAGGTGAAAGAGAAGGGGCGGCCTATTTTGGTCGAAGCTGTTGCTGAGCGGTTTCGTGGTCACTCTATTTCAGATCCAGCAGTTTACCGTTCCAAGCAAGAGCTCGAGGAAGCCAAGGTGCGTGATCCGATTCACCTTCTCTCTGAGAAGTTAAAAGCCTATCAATTGATAACAGAAGAGCAGATCGAAGAG
Source organism: Simkania sp. (assembly GCA_028279205.1). Lineage (GTDB taxonomy): Bacteria > Chlamydiota > Chlamydiia > Chlamydiales > Simkaniaceae > JANQSR01. The sequence continues at coordinate 2,755 of JANQSR010000065.1, read as the reverse complement.
ATCAAGCAAGAGCAAAGAAAGAGGGTCTTGGAAGCGATGAAATTTGCCGAAGAGAGTCCTGAGCCTGACCCGACTACCCTTGAAGAGGGGGTCTTTGCCCCATGAGCGAAGGGATGCAAGAGGTCGAAATGCGTGAGGCACTCCGTCAAGCGATCGATGAGGAGATGGAGCGTTCTGACACCGTTTATCTCATGGGAGAGGAGGTCGCTGAATATAACGGAGCTTATAAAGTCTCCAAGGGGCTTTTGGAAAAATGGGGCCCTAAGCGGGTGATTGACACGCCCATTGCCGAAGGGGGATTTGCAGGTCTAAGCTTGGGTGCGGCCATGACGGGCTTAAGACCGATTGTAGAGTTTATGAGTTTTAACTTCTCTTTTGTCTCTGCAGACCAGATCATTTCAAATGCCTGCAAAATGTATTACATGTCTGGGGGGCGTTTCTCTGTTCCGATCGTCTTTCGTGGGCCCAATGGTGCGGCGGCTCAAGTCTCTTGTCAGCATTCCCATTGCGTCGAGGCGATTTACGGAAATATTCCGGGCTTAATCTTCATCTCTCCCTCAAACCCCTACGATGCGAAAGGGCTTTTAAAAGCGGCCATTCGGAATAATAACCCAGTCATCTTTCTCGAAAATGAGCTCGATTACGGCATGAAGATGGAGATCCCTAGAGAGGAGTACCTCGTCCCGATTGGGAAGGCAAAAGTGATAAGGGAGGGAAAAGATATAACTCTGATCTCTTATAGTCGTATGCTTTCTCATTGCAAAGAGGCGTCCGAAGAGTTGGCGAAAAGGGGGATCTATGTGGAGATCGTCGATCTTAGAACGGTCAAACCCCTTGACTTGCCAACCATTGCTGCGTCTGTGCGTAAAACAAAATCTTGCGTCGTCGTCGAGGAGGGGCATATCTTTGCGGGAATTTCTGCTGAAGTGGGGTTTCAAATTCAAGAGCACTGTTTCGATTTTCTCGATGCCCCAGTTTGTCGAGTCTGCCAGCGGGAAACACCTTTGCCCTATGCGAAGAATATGGAAGCCGAGTCGCAACCAAATAAAGAGCGCATTTTGGACGCTCTTCTAAAAACTGTGCATCCAAGGAGCTGATTTTCTATGCCAACGACAATGAAAATGCCCAAACTATCTCCTACGATGGAAGAAGGAACCATCGTCAAGTGGCACAAAAAGGAGGGAGACCCTTTTAAGGTAGATGAACTTCTCTTCGAAGTGGCAACTGACAAAGCGACCGTCGAGTATAATTCTTTGGATGAAGGATTTTTAAAAAAGATTCTTGTTCATGAAAACGAAGAGGCTGTTGTCAATCAAGCGATTGCCATCTTTACGGAAGAGGAGAAAGAGAGCATTGAAGGTTATGAGCCCGAAGGGCTTAAACCAAACCTTAAGCCACAAGTCGAAACCCCTTCCACCCCTCCCCAAAGGACTCAGGAGGGAAAAAAAGAGGAGGATACACCTACTATACCTGAAGGGAAGGGACTTCGGCAGGCCTCCTTCCAAGTTGAGCCGCCCCTTACAGATTACGCATTTGAATTTCAAACCTCTGAAGATGCTCCCATTTTTGCCTCTCCCCTTGCAAAAAAACTTGCCAAAGAGAAGGGGTTAGACCTTTCGGCTCTCAAGGGGAGTGGTCCTGGCGGGCGCATCATGAGTCGTGATCTCGATTTGGCTCAAAAAGGAGCTGTTGTTGCTTTTGGAAGTCGCACACTCCCGACTCAGATACCTGGAAGTTATGAGGAAGAGGCACTATCCCCCTTACGCAAGGCTGCAGCACAAAAATTGCAAGCTTCTAAAACTTTTATTCCCCATTTTTACGTTCAGTTGGATATTGATGCTCAGCCGATAGTTTGTAGCAGTGAGCAGCTCAAAAAAGGGGGGGTTCGAGTCACTTTTAACGATTATGTCATGCGAGCGGTCGCAATTGCTCTCAGAGAGCATCCAGTCATCAATAGCGGATTTGACACGGTAAAAAACAGGACGATCCGTTTTAAAACGATCGATATTGCGGTGGTCGTAGATCTTGGAGAGGGGATCATCACCCCGATTGTTCGCCACGCGGATTATAAGAATTTGGGACAGATCTCTGCCAATGTCAAACGGCTTGTCAGCAGCGCTAAAGAGAAAAAACTGCAGCCGCATGAGTATCGCGGTGGATCTTTTACCATTTCAAATCTCGGGATGTTTGGAATCGATGCTTTTCAAGCTGTGGTCAACCCTCCTCAGGTTTCCATTTTGGCCGTGGGAGGGATAAGGGACTGCCCGGTTGTTAAGGGGAAAAAAGTGGTTGCTGGCAAGCGGATGATGCTCTCCCTTTCGAGTGATCACAGGGTTGTTGACGGGGTTGATGCTGCAAAATTTTTAAAGAGAGTGCAAGCCTATTTGGAAAATCCGAGTCTCCTTCTCATCTGAAGGGGTGGTGGAAGGGGGGTTCGGGGTTCTTCACAAGAAGCGATATTCCGTAAACGAGCAGCCCGACGACTAGTGCAAATAGACAGGCAAAGACTCCTTTCCATAAAAGGGCTCCCACCACAAAAGCGAGTGTTCCGATTAACAAAATAGAAGTGATTTTTCTTTCAGCGTAAATCCTTCCTATCACGGATTTAAAGCAGGCGGCAACTTTTTGGATCGTATTATCTGAGGTTTGTGGAGCGCAAACCTTTGTCTGCGTAGGTTCTATTTCATCTGCCCCGAGAAAAAGGGTGTGATCAGGGCTGTTTCTGTCGACGGATTCACAAGTCATCCTATTATCC
>JANQSR010000057.1 GCA_028279205.1 Simkania sp. | reverse complement strand
AAGAAAGAAGTTTTGAGCAAGACCTTCAGAGGCCTTCTTATTCGCATTTAAAACAGGCTATTTAGATGCTGTAAATAAATTTTTTTGGGAAACTTGAGTTCTATGTCTGATAATAAGGTAGTGTAGCATTAAAACTACTTTTTGTGATAGGAAGGCTTAAAGCTTGACCTAAGCTGAACCTTCTCCAAAAAGGGAGCATCATAAAGAGCCTTTAACTCTCCCAAAAAGTCCTTTTTGTTTTTGGCAAGCCCCTCATGAAAAGCGATCAAGGCACTCATCATCCGACTAAGCCGCTGATCATCAACCAATCTTTCCCGAGTCATGATGGAAGGAACATAGAGCATCCAGAGTAACTGATCTTGCTCTTGCTTATCGTAAGAATCATCTTTGCTTATCATTTTGAGAATCGAATAAAAGCCAACGCTCGTCGTAGATCCAATGTCAACAGCATCTTTACAGGTAAAGCTAAAAAATTCTGGCCTAACCAAATCGATCACCTTCAATATAAGAAGCTGATAAAATATTTCAATAAAATCGAGCCTCTCTCTTCTTGATAGCTCCCTTTTCGAATGGAAAACGCACCTATAGATGAGGTCAGTGATTTTTTTGACAAAAAGATCTATCCCTTTTTGAAAAAGGGATTCGGGGAAAAAAAATCCCGACATTCTTGTATGAGAGAGTTGATCACCGATGCTCTTTAAAAAATTGACAGATAGGCTCATCTCCTTATCATCAACACTTTGAAAATAGAAATCGGTTTTTTTGGGCAGCGTGACCAGAATAAAGCTCTTCCTATATTCCCCTTGCTTTGTTAGCTCTTCCAAGGCGGAGCACCGAGCCTGCTCCTCCCACGAGTTTCTCTCTTGTAGATTAAACAAGAGGTGCTTAAAACCACTTTTTTTTTGGTCTAAGTAACGAAGATACCCCTTGAATTCCTCAATCACCTCCGCTTTTTCGATGTAACGGTGCAAAGTGGGACAAGGAAGCCTGAGAGAGTGAGCTTCAAAAGATTGACTTGAGAAGGTAAATTGATAGGCGGGAAGATTTCCCTGGTAAATCGGATCAAACCCCCCCTCTTTCTCCCTTTCAAGAAAAACATCAAGTGTTTTAAAAAAAGGGCCGCTGGGATACATTTTCAGAATGCTTGATAAAACATCGTGGATATCGAGCAGATCGTTCCAAAAAGTCAACGCATCCTTCATCTCGGGTCTTGCGATCTTTTGATCTGCTTTTCCCTTGTCAACCAGATTGCGAATGTAGTCGATACAATCCCTTTGCTTTTCCTCATGCACAAAAAGGGCAAAGCAGTAGGCATGAACCAAGGAGATAAAGTTTTGAGAGAGGCGATCGACATCCCGCAAAGAACTAGAGACAAGTCGGTGATAATCTGAAGATGTTAGTACCTCTCTTAAAAAAACCTGAAAATCATGAAAGTAACTAAAGCAGGTTTTTTCTGATGTGTTTTGACGCAGGTGATGGGGATTCGATGCCAAAAGCAAGGAGATCGTCACCTTGTTCATCCCTTGGATGATAGAAAGATTTTGATGACTTAAAGCATCCACGTAAAAGTCAGCTCCCTCATCCCGAACTTGCTCTCGCATTTTATTTGCCGTATAGTGAAACTCTGAATCTTTGAGCAGGTGAACATGTATGAGAGGATCCTCTACCCCTTCAAAGTCCAAAGCCTGGTCAAAATCATTGACCAGCCTGATGTGTCTGAGAAGGTTTTGATTGAAAAATAGCTTGCCATCTTTTTTTCGGATATAAAATAGCTCGTAATTTTTATCCCTTTTAACTGTCTCTAAATCTTTCAGACCCAGCTTTTCAACATCGATCGTTTCATCCCCGATCTTTGCCCATTTTTTTTCCCAATCCTCCTCTGTTTTAAGCGATCTTTGGAACCTTTTGACAATCTTGTTTAAGTAGAATTCTTTTAGACTTTCATACTCTTTAAGCCCTTGAGCCCCTTCCTCGCTCCTCTTTTGGGTATGCTGAAAAAAGGAGGTGCACCCTTTGAGCTTATCAGCGGCCTCTCCAGCCAAACCCATGATCGCCTTAACTTCTCTTTGAATCTCGACATCTTGGAACTGCCCACTCTCTTTGTGGTATAGATGCTCGAGATATTTATGGACGGTTTTAAAGGTTCCTTTGATCGTTTTGAGTGTCTTCTTCTTTTCCCCCTCTTGTAGTTTCTTGAATTTTTGAAGATTGGCTTTGATTCCCCTTTCCACTCCCTCGGTGTTAGGTTCCTTGTCGACCTCGGCTATACGGGACAAGTTTTCCACAGCATCCATGATTGTCATTTTGTCATCTGAGTTAGAACGCTTTTTCATACTCAAAAAATTAAAGGGTTTGCCGCAACTTGGTGCCACCTCTTATTTTATTCATTAATAATGAATTGTTTTTTGTCAATTTCAATTGAAAGTTATTTGACTAAAAAACAAGATTTTAGTTACTATTTATCTGAAAATTATAGATAATAAATGGCAAAATTCTTTAAAAAACTCTCCCTCTTCTTTCTATGCACCTTTTTCCTCTCTGCTTGCACCCCCTCCCAAAAGGGAACGAAACCATCTAAAGTCAAGAAAGAGATCTGCACAAATTTTATTTACTCACCCTTAACTCTTGATCCTAGGAAAACGACAGATCCCGTCTCAATTTCCTTACATCTCATGCTTTATGAAGGGTTAATGAGGTTAAATTCCGACGGAAACTTATCTTTTGCTCTCGCCGATTCGGTCACCGTTTCAGAAAATCGGACGGTCTACACTTTTCACCTAAAAAATAGCCAGTGGTCAAATGGAGATTTTTTAACGGCCTTCGATTTTGAAAACTCTTGGAAAAGGGTTCTTTGCCCCGATTTCATATCACCTGCTTCCCACCTCTTTTTTCCCATTTTAAATGGAGAGAAGGCCAAAAAGGGGCTATGCAGTCTAGACGAGGTCGGAGTTCATGCGAAGGGGAGTCACACGCTCGTCGTTGAGCTTGAAAAACCTCTGCCCTATTTTTTAGAGCTCGTTACCTTTCCAACCTATTTTCCGACCCCATTTTGCGGAAAAGAGGTAGAGATTCCCCAAGAAAAGTTTGATCAATGCGTGACAAACGGACCTTTTAGACTGGCCTCATTTAAAATCGCCAACGAGGTTGTCGTTGAGAAAAACCCCCATTTCCACGATGAGAAAGAGGTTAAAATAGATGGGATCCGCATCCCCATCATTTCAGAAGAAAAGACGGCTCTGCAACTCTTTGAGAAAGGAGGGCTCGACTGGCTCGGAGGGCTTATCTCTCCCCTCCCTATAGATGCTATGCCCAGCTTGACTCAGGCAGGGCTTGTTAAAGTTCAACCGATCGCTAGCATCAACTTTTGCGCCTTTAACACGAAAGATAGACTCTTTAAAAATGTCCACATTCGGAGAGCTTTTTCCTACGCGATCAACAGAAAATCGATCATTGAGAATGTCATGCAGATGTTTGACGAAGTGGCGACAGGTGTTGTTCCCCCCATTTTGAAAGACGGACATCAAACTCACTTTTTCAAAGACGCAGATGGTGATACAGCCAAGCGAGAGTTTGAGGTAGGGCTTGAAGAGTTGGGAATGAAAAGGGAAGAGTTCCCAAGCTTGACCTACATTTTTTTCTCTTCAGAAATTCAGAAAAAGATAGCAACCGTACTTCAGAACCAATGGAGGGAGATTTTGGGTGTCAATGTGAGTCTACAATCAGTAGAGATGAAAGTTTTCTTCAGCAAACTACGGCAAAAAGAGTTCGAATTTGCGCAGATGTCTTGGATTGCCCAGTTCAACGACAAAATGAGCTTTCTCGAACGTTTTATGACCGAAACCAGTTCACGCAACTACAGTTCTTGGGAGAGTGCCCGTTTCCAAGAGCTGATCGAAAACTCCTCTCTTATCAGCTTAGAAAACCAAAGAGAAGATCTACTCGAGCAAGCAGAACATCTCATTCTAGAAGAGATGCCTATTGCCCCTATCAACCACTACAAAGCACTTTACCTAATCAATCCCCATTTAAAAGGCGTGCAGATCTCCCCCCTAGGTAATGTCGATTTTCGCTACGCCGATATCGCTCCTTAGAGGATAAGGTTTAATTGCTCTTATCAAGAGGAAACTCCCCTTCTCCCCTCGTTTTTTTTCTTGTCATAAATTTTCCACACCATTAAAAATAAAGTTCTACCTTTTGTTGGATTTTTGAAATAGGTCTCTCTTTTGAAAAAGCAAGTTCTCTACCCATGTATCCTATTGCCTATCGCTCTTTCTATCCTCCTCTCTATTCTCTCCACGTTTAACGCAAAGGAAGCAAAAGGGTTTCATCTTAAAAAGATAGTATCTAGGCACGATTACAACCCAAGGTGGGATACAGGCCCTCTAACAAAGAGGCAAGCAGAGCTTCTCGACCGAGTCTCTTCTGAGTCTTTCTATTACCTGGGCAGCGAAAAGGAGTGCTACGTTTTTGTCAGTCAGAGCAAAGATTTGTCCTTAAAATTTTTCAAACAACATCACATGCAAAAAGGCTCAAACTGGGTGCGCTCGGCTCTTTCAAAACTTCCCTTTCTTCAGAAAGTTTTCAAACGCAAAAACAGAAAACAGATCAACTCTAGAGAGCGCACATTTACGAGCTACCTTCTCGCCCATCAATGCTTTTCTGATCAAACAGGTCTCTTGTATCTCCATCTAAATCAAACAAAAGAGCTCAAAAGAAAGGTTCTACTTCACCCGCCTAAGGGGTGCAAGATTGAGCTTGACCTCGACAAGACGGAGTTTCTCATTCAAAAACAGACTACGAAACTGTTTGACTACTTAACTCTTCTCAAAAAGGGAGGAGAAACTCAAAAAATCAAGCAAGCAATCACCTCTGCTCTCGATCTGATCACAACCTGCAAATCGATGGGTCTTGGAAACTTTGATCAAGAGGATCTATTTCCGATTGGTTTTGTAGATGAGCGTCCATTTCTAACCCGTCTAGACTCTCTTCGCCTCATTTCTTCAAAATCTGCCAAATACGCAAATTTTTGCAAATTAACAGAAAAGCTGAGATTATGGTTTGCAGAGGAAAACCCCGATTTAGTCAGCTTTTTGGATGCACAAATTGAGCAAAGAATTAGGGCTTAGAAAAGGGAATACGTGAGCCAAAAAAAACCCCTAACTGTTTCTAATTTCACAAAGCGATATGGAAATTTCACTGCAGTGAAGGATCTCTCTTTCGAGATCAGACCTGGAGAGATTTTTGGCCTTTTGGGTCCCAACGGAGCGGGAAAAACCTCTATTATTTCCACAATCATGACGCTCCAGAAGATGACAAGTGGGCGGATTGAGATTTTTGGAATTGATGTGGCAAAAAAACCCAAAGCAGCCAAAAAATTATCAGGGTATACCCCTCAAGAGATTGTCAATCATGGCTTTTTTCGTGTTGAACAAATTCTCAAATATCACGCCAATCATTATGGATTAAAGAAAACAAAAAAAGAGATTGAACATCTTTTGAAAAAGCTCGATCTTGACTCGCACAAAGAAAAATATGTCAACCAGATCAGTGGAGGGATGAAAAGGCGTCTGATGATCGCCAAAGCTCTCATCCATGAGCCAAAACTCTTGCTTTTAGATGAGCCAACGGCGGGCGTTGACTTGGAGCTTCGCCACTCTCTTTGGGCTCTTCTTCACAAACTCAAGACTCGGGGCATCTCTATTTTGCTTACCACCCATTATCTAGAGGAGGCTGAAAGATTGTGCGACAGAGTGGGCATTTTGAAAGAGGGAAAGCTTAAACAGATTGATGAGGTTAAAAATCTATTAGAAGAGCACTCGTTAAAAAAGGTCTCTCTTACACTTAAAAATCGCTTGAAAGAGATCAAACACCCCCTTCTCCAATCCCAAGAGGAAGATCAACTCCATTTTCGCATTCCTCCCAAGATGAACATCTATGAGTTGCTTTCACAAGTGGGTCTCCCTTGCGAGGAGATTTTGGATGTTAAAACCCAACCAGGCTCTTTAGAAGATGTCATGGAAAACATTCTCAAAAAGGAGGAGACAAGGTGAGCCCCTTGATCCAATTTCAAGGGCTTTTTGCAAGAGAAATGGCCCGAATTTTTAGAATCCCCCTCCAAACTTTTGGCGCTCCGATTATCAGTGCTGCTCTTTATTTCATCATCTTTGGATTCAGCTTGAGTCGATCGATCACCACAATCGATGGGGTCTCCTATTTAGCCTTCTTGATTCCAGGTCTCATGACCATGTCTGTGATTAAAAACGCATTTGACAACGCAGCATCTGGTATTATCGGCCCAAAGTATGTCAATGATTTACAAGATCTCAGGACTACGCCCCTATCCATCTCCCAAATCTCATTTGCAAAGAACTTTGCCTCTTTAAGCCGTGGACTCATCGTCGGATTGATCACTTACATTATCGGCCAGGCTTTCTTCTTCTTCACGAAAGGGAGTTTTCTGACCATTTCATCCCCCCTCATCCTCATCTATTTTCTACTCACTGGGGGACTCTCTTTTGGTTTTTTGGGGGTGGCCATCGGGATGTGGTCTCGCAGCTTTGAACAGATTCGCGCAGTCAACGCCTTGATCCTTCTCCCCCTGATCTACCTCGGAGGGGTCTTTTTTACACTAGACCACCTGCATCGAACTTGGCAAAAATTATCCCTTTTCAATCCCCTTTTTTATTTTATTAATGGGGTTCGTTATGGAGTTCTGGGCACGATCGACATCGATGTTTTCAAATCGATTCTCGTTGCCTTCCTATTCCTTTTGATCACATTTATCTGTGCTCATATAGCCCTTAGAAAAGGGACTAATTATTTGCGTTGAGTAGTAATAAGGTGGGTATAAAATGATAAAAAAACAATTGTGTGGATCTTGGAAATCCCCGATCGACTCATCAATGATGGTTGATACGGCGATCAGATGGGGAAATTTGCATCTTGATCATGGGACTCTTTAAAGGTGAGCTCCTTGATCCAATTTCAAGGGCTTTTTGCAAGAGAAATGGCCCGAATTTTTAGAATCCCCCTCCAAACTTTTGGCGCTCCGATTATCA
>JANQSR010000041.1 GCA_028279205.1 Simkania sp. | reverse complement strand
GAATGAGCCCAAGCAGATCCCCCTTCCCAGTGGATCGATGCCTCTTCGCAACGTTTTAGCCCTTGCTGGGGGGATCACCAAGAGTGGGGATAGAAACGTCATTCAAGTCATGCGTGGAACTCTGCTCTCCCCCAAAATCTACACGTTGAGTTGGGAGCAGATGGTTCGGCTGCCAACCTCCTCTTTTTTGGTGATGCCAGGCGATACTGTTTATGTTGCAGCAACGCCTATTGCGCAGTGGAGCCGGTTTGTTTCGCAAATCTTCCCAACACTTGTTGGGATTGAACTTTTTCGGAAAGAGATCCCCAAAGTGATCCCTATCGATTGAAAAAAGGTGTTTAGTGAAATTTTATTTAAAATGAAACCTTTTGGTGCAAACTCATTAAAGTGGTATAAAAGCAAGAAGGATGAATATTAAGAGTAAAAAGATGAGAGAAGCGATCCGCTTTTTCTTGAGAAAAATTTCAGTCTGTTTGCCCCTCCTTCTCATTCTACTGGGAGGTTGCGAAAACAATCATCCGATTGTGAGCAATGTGGATGAGAAAGAGGCGAATGTGATCCTCGTTCTTCTCGAGAGCAAGGGGATTCCGGCTCAGAAGATGAAGATGCACACTTCCCAAGTGGGGGGAGATACGAAGACAAAGTATGCAATTGCAGTTCCTGAAAAGAGCGCAGTTGAGGCGACTGCCTATCTCAACCAGAATGGGTTTCCCCGTGAGACAGGAACCAATCTGTTAGATCTTTTTGCCAAGCAGGGGCTCATGACCTCTGATCGGGAGGAGACGATCAGGTACCAGGCGGGGCTTGCTCAGCAACTCACCAACACGATTCTCATGATTGATGGTGTGATTGACGCGAGCGTTCAGCTCTCTTTTCCTCCAGATGAGGTCAATCTAGGCAATCAAGAGGAACAGGAAAAGAAGAGGATCACAGCGGCGGTCTATGTCAAACATCAAGGGGTGATTGATGATCCCAACATCCACCTTGAAAATAAGATCAAACGGCTTGTTTCGGGAAGTATCTCCGGTCTTGATGTGAGCGATGTGACCGTCGTCTCCGACCGCTCCCGCTTTACCGATATCACCCTGGGAGCCGATGCCGCATCCCTCTCAAGAGGAGCCAGAGAGTATGTGAGCATTTGGAATATTGTGATGAACAAAGAGTCGGTCGCCCGTTTCCGCGTCCTCTTCTTTTTCATCACGGCGATTGCAGTCATCTTAGCGATCGCCTTGGGTTGGCTCATCTGGAAATTTTATCCCACTTTGAATAAAAAGGGGGGATGGCGAGCCCTTCTCAGTCCGATCCCTTGGATTGGTAACAAGGTAAAAGAGAGCCAAGAGTCTCCCCCTGGCGAGGATAAAAAGTTTTAGATGACTTCAGCTTCTTGGATGGCCTTTCGAGGTCTTTTAGAAAAAACGAGCCCAGATAGAAAAAAAGTTCTTGTGGGGTACCTGTCCGATTCCGAAAGGGAAAAAGTAGAGGAGGCTTTTGTTCCTGTAGCTGACCCCTTCTCTTTTGATTTCTCTATTGAGGATCGGATCAAAGTGATCCACTATTCTTGGATTGCCCCTTTTGTGCGCCCCTTTGCTGAAGCGGATCAAAGGTCTCTTCTTTCGGTTTTAGCCCCTGCTCAGGCTGAAAAATTGAAACTCTATTTTAAGATAAGCAGAGGCTTAAAAAAGCTTAGTTTCCACCCCAAGCGGTTTTTGCAACGGTTGATTTATGATTGGCTGATCTCTACCCAAAAAGAGTTTGTTCCGGTCGAGTATCTCCCCGCTCAACCCCTAAATGCCATTTTGGAGCTAAAGAAAAGCTCCATTCAACATCTAGTCGACTTTTTGGGGCTACATGACCTTGCGCTTGAGCTTAAGAAAATGGTAACGGCAAAACAGATCAAGAAGATTCAAGAAGCGCTTTCAAAGCCGCACCGTGAATACTTGAAAAAAGTGTGCAAAAGCAAAGAGCCGATCTCCTTTGCAAGGTTTAATCTAGACAGGTGGGACGGTGATGAGACAAAGCTCAAGCAAATTTTGCATCAACGGGGGTTTAATCGTTTGAGCAAAGCGCTTTTTGGATGTCACCCTTCACTGATGTGGCATATCACGAGACGTCTTGACACGGGGCGCACCAAAATTATGCGTAAATTTTTCACAGATATGAACAATGAAAAAGCGCAAGAGGCTCTGAAAAAACAGGTTGTCAGTTTGGTCCTTTTGATTCGTGAGCATTATGAGTAAACTTTTTTCCCTTATTTTTTCTGGACAGATCCACCTTGCAGAAGAGGATAAAATGGTGCCTCAAGAAGAGTTCAGCCTGCTTTTAGAAGCAGGAGAGGTGCTTGAAAAGGCCAAAGAGGATGTGAAGACCTATCTGAAGAAAAACAGACAAGAGTGCAAAAAAGTCTTAAAAAAAGCAGAAGAGGCGGGGTTTAACAAGGGGCTGACCGAGTTTAACAAGCAGATCTTGCTCTACGAAGAGAAAATCAAACAGATGCATCACGAATTGCAAAAAGTGGTGCTCCCCCTCACCTTAAAAGCGGCCAAGAAAATTGTGGGGCGGGAGCTTGAATTAAAGCCTGAAACGATCTTGGACATTGTAGAGCAGAACCTAAGGCCTGTCACACAAAGCCACCACATCAAAATTTATGTCAGCAAAAAAGAGAAACCGATTTTAGAAAAAGAGAAACAAAAGCTTAAAAAGCACTTAGAGCAAGTCAAGACCTTTACCATCGAGGAAAAAGAGGATGTTTCTCCAGGAGGTTGTATTATAGAAACCGAAGCTGGTATCATCAACGCGAGTTTAGAAAATCAATGGCGGGCACTCGAGTCTGCTTTTGAAACATTTATGAAGCGTTAGGCATGACAAAAGCAAAGTTTTTGAAAAAAGCGCTCCTCCTTTTCTGCTTGGTTTTTCTTAAATTTGGTTTGAGTCCAGCCCAAATTGAGGCACAAGAGAGCCCCTCTGACTTCAAATCAAGCCAAGAAGTCACCCCTCTTGGCGAAATTGCTCAGGCAGCGGGAAAGGCAAGTCAGTTTGGGCAGCCAAATGTGCCAACCATGCTTGCTGTGATCAGCATGCTCGCCCTTCTCCCCTTTGCGGTTCTCCTTTTAACCTCTTATACCAAGATCGTCATCGTCTTATCCCTCGTGCGCAATGCCCTCGGAGTGCAACAGGCTCCTCCCAACCAGGTGCTCAACGGCGTTGCTTTGCTCATGACGATCTACGTCATGTTTCCAACAGGTGTCGCCATGTACAATGCGGGAAAAGGGGCACTAGAAAAAGAGGCTCCCCCATCCCTTTTTACAAACAAGACGGCTCCTTATATTTTAGAGGTGGTCAAAGATGCTAAAGAGCCGCTTCGCCAATTTTTACAGCGTAATTTGGCGAAAAACCATCAGAAAAACTTCTACCAACTCGCGTTCAGAAGCCTTCCCAAAGAGTTTCGAAAAGATCTAACTGCGAGCGATTTTATTGTGCTGATCCCCGCCTATATTACCTCTCAGATCAAAGGGGCTTTTGAGATTGGGGTTTTGATCTACTTGCCCTTCTTTGTCATAGACCTTGTCACCTCGAACATTTTGCTTGCCATGGGGATGATGATGCTCTCACCACTCACAATTGCGCTCCCCTTAAAACTTTTGCTCATCGTCATGACAAACGGATGGACCCTGATCGTAGAAGGACTGGTGCTCACTTACAGATAAAGAGGCTTATATGTACCAACCAGAGATCTACCAACTTTCTTATCAGGCACTTCTCCTCATTTTAATCTTGTCGGGTCCGCCGATTTTGATCAGCATGACCCTCGGCCTCTTTGTGGCTATTTTTCAAGCGGCAACGCAGATCCAAGAGCAGACCCTCTCTTTTACCGTTAAACTTGTCGCTGTCATCATGACCTTGATCTTGATGGGCGGATTTTTAAGTGGACAGATCATGCAGTTCGCAAGCAATATCTTCTCCAATTTTTTCCATTGGAACGCTTGAAAAGCTATGGCTCTTTTTGAATATATTTTCAGCCTGCCTCACATCACGTGGACAACCCTTTTATCCCTCTTCTTTTTGATCTTCATGCGGATGGTGCCGATCATTATATTAAGCCCTTTCTTGGGGGCAAAAACAGCCCCGCTCATGATGCGCGCAGGGCTTACCATTTTTATGAGTCTCCTCTTTCTCCCCACTGTCGTCAAAGGGATCACGCACCCCGTCGAGTTTAACATCTTTTTTCTCATCTACTCGCTCAAGGAGCTGCTCATCGGGTTTTTCCTCGGGTTTTTGATCGCCGTTCCCTTTTACATCGTGCAATCGAGTGGGATCATTATCGATTATTTGCGGGGAGCCTCGATCATGCAAGCGCAAGACCCCTCTATGCAAAGCCAATCCTCACCCATCGGGATCCTCTACAACTATATTCTGATCACCATCTTTTTCAACATCTCGGGCCCTTTCCACCTCTTTGAAGGGATCACCACCTCTTTTGAAATCGTTCCCGTCGATCAGTTCATCAGCTCCCGCTTCTTCACGATGGAGCTTCCCTTTTGGAGCGTCGGTGTTGATCTTGTCAACAAGATCATCTCTATCGCCATTCAACTAGGCGCGCCCCCCCTCGTCGCTATTTTGATGGCTGAGATGTTTTTGGGGATAGCCAACCGTTTAGCGCCTCAAGTCCAGATCGCCTTTTTGGGAATGTCGATCAAATCGTTACTCGGCCTTTTCTTGCTCTTTTTGGGTTGGTTTTTCATCCTCAAGCAGTTCAAAGCCGAGACCTATTCGTGGTTAGAGATGATCGATAGACTGATCCAAAGTTTTCACTATTTGGTTGCAAAAAAGAGTGGGTGATGAGGGGGAGCAGTATACATCCTTACCTCCATCTCTAGTGCCTCCTATTTCAAATATTTGTCAGGGGGGACATTATCACGTTGCCCTTACAAAACTTCGAAATTGCTTGATAAAATTTGCAAAATTAGATATTATCAGCGACACTTAGCAAGTGCAAAGCAGATCCGATCAAAAATCGCAAACCTAGGAAAGAACTTACTGGATTGCTTTTCGGATCTATGGATTTTTATATATGAAGAAGGGATTGAACCGACAAATAATCTAGCAGAAAGAGGTCTTAGACCAGCGGTCATGTGGAG
>JANQSR010000013.1 GCA_028279205.1 Simkania sp. | reverse complement strand
AGGTTGCTAAGAATTCCTTAAAAATGGGAAAACGTGAGCTAGAAAGAGTACAACCAGAACCTGGTTAATATGTATCAGTCAATCAGTGATTTAAGCTCTATAGATAGGTAGAGACATCCCGATTCATTTGGCTAATCAAATCGAAGAGCTCAGAGCGACTCAGCCTCTTGATGAGCCCTTGATCATCATAGTCTAAAACGGTTTCTAGAAGTCGCACCTTTCTGCGGATCAGACGATCGATATGCTCTTCAACTGTGTGATTTGTCACCATTTTAAACACTTGCACACCCCGATTTTGTCCAATCCGATGGACACGATCGGTTGCTTGCCTTTCGACTGCGGGATTCCACCAACGATCATAATGGATGACAACAGAGCCTGCGGTAAGATCGATCCCCGTGCCGGCCGCTCTCAAAGAGGCAACGAAAACTTCACACATCGGATCGGTTCGAAATCTCTCCAGCTCTTTCTTCCGATCTCTAGTCGAACCCCGGATCGAAGCATAACCGATTCCATTCTCTTTGAGATAATGCTGAGCAATCGACATCATACCGAGGTACTGCGTAAAGAAAACCAACTTCTGACCACTAGCTCTCGTCTCACTCAAAAGCTCAACAAAAAGAGACCACTTGCCACTCCGATGCTCTTTATAATTGCGAATATCATCCAAGACGAGACTGGGATGGTTACAGATTTGCTTGAGAGTGTTGAGCAGGGCAAAGATGTGCAGATAGGGAAGGGGGTCGCTTTGCTTCTCGATGCTCCTCATCAATTGATCCCGCGATCTATTATAAGCCTCTTTATAGAGCGTGCGTTGCTCATCTGAAAGCTCACACCGGGCAATCTCTTCAATTTTTTCTGGGAGATCGTGGAGCACCTCACTCTTCTTTCTTCTAAGCACAAAAGGGCGAATCTGCTTGGATAAAAGGGCTGCCCGCTTTTTGTCTCGATACTTTTCGATAGGAGTGGCAAAATAATCCCGAAAATATTTTTGCGGGGGCAAGTATCCAGGAAGGATAACATCAAATAGAGCTTTGAGCTCGGTTAACTGATTCTCAATAGGTGTGCCTGTCAGGCCGATCTTTGTCGTCGCTTTGATCATCGAAAGGGCTCTGTGGGTTTGAGACTGCCTGTTCTTTGCCATCTGAGTCTCATCAAAAATGGCAACATCAAAGCTTATTTCTGCGATCATCTCTTTTTCGCTACGCAACGTTCCGTAAGAGGTGAGCAAAAGAGACGCATTTTCGTGAAAATCGGCGATCATGCGTTGGGTTCCATAAAAAACCACGACCTTTAGCGAGGGAAGAAAAGAACTGAGCAGCTCTTCCCAGTGGTAGAGCACCGATGTCGGACATACGACAAAAAAAAGGGCTTTTTCTTTGAGTTTATAAACAGCTGCGATAAGTCCCATCGCCTGATGCGTTTTTCCAAGTCCCATATCATCACAGAGAAGACCTGAAAGTCCGTATGAGTAAAGGGACCAAAGCCACTTAACGCCCACCTCTTGATAGGGGCGAAGTCTACTTTTTAGCGCATCTAATTGAAGAAGATCATCCGACTCAAAAGAGTCGATCTGATCGATAAGCTCCCTTGTTTGCCTATCTTGCTCCCCATCCCCTCCTGGCTTTTCTATCTCTTCACAAGCATTTAAACGGATCCATTCCAAAGTTGTCAGCGTCACCCTCTCTTGACTTGGCGAAAATCGCTCCTTTGAGAGCTCGGAAAGATAGCTAAATCGGGGATCGCTCAAGAAAATAAGGCCGATCTGGGTAGCCGCGTAATCCTGTTTTTCATCGAAAAAATCTTTGATAACTCCTACGGGCTCTTCTCCGAACTCACTCTCATAGAAGAGATGGGCAATCCACTTTTTCCCCTCTTGGTTTCGATCTTTTGCAAGCCACTTGACTCTCAACTTAAGATTTTTCGGAAGGGTCAAACGGGAATCAATCTCTAAGATCAGCGGTTTTAATTTTGGGAGCTCAATTGCGACAAAGTGGGACTCCATCCCCTTCTCGATGATCAATGGTTGCTGATATCTCCAGGGAAGGCGGGCTCCTTGAGGAATTTCTGAAAACCCTTCCCCTTCGACGTAGGTAAAATCATTTAAGAGGTGCACCTTTTTACCCACATAGTCGGCAGAAAAGACAAACTCAGGCTCAACACAGATGCGCTTTTTTGAATCTATGAAGATATTGAGCCCCCCCTCTTCAATGGGTTGATTTGGGTTGAAAAAAGATTTGATCTGTTCAAGATCATCCCGATTAGCGTGGATAAAATCGGAAATCTCATTTAAATGCACCTTTGTTTTGGTGTTGATTTTTGAAAATCCCCGTGCGTGAAGCTTTTTATAAAACCCTTTTCCTTTAATGTAGAGCCAATTTCCAAAGTCGATAAACCCATCCGATCCGTCAAGAGGGTGTGATTCACTTTCAAAACGCAATACCTTTTGCTTATCAAAACGGTAGACGAGGTTAAATTCAATCCCCGAAAGGTGGATTTGAAACCCCTCATGCCTGTTCAACCAAAGCCTGTATTCACTGATGAAATTTCCCATTTTTTCAAAGGGGATCACCGTTTCAAAATCATCGAAAAGGGGGTTATCAAGGGGAAAGAAGCCTTGATCTTTCAGATAGACCCACGGCTTGAAAAATGCCGCCCCTTCCTCTTGAAGATCTCCCGGTTGAAAGGCAAAACAGGAGATATGTAGCCCCTTTTTTTGATCAAAATCGAGCAGATAGGAAAGGCTTATCTTCTCACGGGAGATAAAAGCACCGACGAGGTACTTCTTGACAATCTCGTAATGATTGCTCAAAAGCTCTCCAATCTGATCTTTTTTGACCACCTTTTGTTTTAAAAGGGGGGGGGTCTCTAAGGGCAAAAACCCTCTGCCACTCTGAAACTCCCAATTTCCGAGCTTGACACCTTCAGATCGAATCTCTTGCTCCTTGATAGGGGGAAGCGTCTCAATAGAGATCTCCTTTGATTGTGGATCATACGAGATTTTTTCGATCTGAATGTCTCGAAAATCGCGCACTTGCAGAAGGGAGTTGACCTCTTTAAGCGAAGGGATCAAAAGATCCCAACTATCCTGAGCAATCGAAAATTCAACCTCTATGTCGGCAAAAAGGGATCGAACCTTTTTTGGCACCCCTTTGTCACCTTCTAGAAAATCGATCTCATACCTCTCTAAAAAAAGTTGTTTTAGAAACATCCACTTGGCCAAATCGGACCAAAAGGAGAGTTCATATTGCAGCTTTTGCGTTGGAGTGCCCTTTTTCCAAAGAGATAGTTCTTCGGAAGATAGGTTGGAAAATTTAAGTGAGTTTTCTTCTGTTTCAATCGCTCTTTCGAAAAGGTATTCATCCAAGAGCTCTTTTCCCTTGGAAGTTTTCACTCTGATCGAAAAAGAGTTTTCAGCACCACTCGAGAAATAGGTAGAAGGTATCTCCTCTTCTCTTTTCAGGATGCCCGTATCAGCTCCCAACTGTTTGAATGCCATAAAACAAAGATGGTTCCAGAAACTGTGACGAAACCGCCTGTGCAAAGGCTCTTGCTGCTGGTTGATCAGAAGGAAGGCGGCGGCTAGATGGGGGCAAGATCCTTTTTCTTTTCCCATCTCGCACGTGCAAAAGGAGTCTTTGAGCTCCCCTTCATCATCGACTTGTAAAAAGAGGCAGAACGTTTCCCTTAAACCGGGATCGAAAACTTTCACCTGATAAGTGCCTTCCGAAAAGAGAATGCTCTTAACACTCTTAGAGGTGATCAACAACTCCCCTCTTTTTCTGTGATTCCTTTTGAAGGGAAAAGTCATAACCACACTTCAAAGAGTTTTCAAAACGGTCTCAGGCGGATGACAATCATATCCAAGATCGGTTGCGACATTTTTAGTGGAAACGATCAGAGCTCCGCACTCTTGGAAAAGAGTGTCGGAAAACCCTATCGCCTCCCCTGCCCCTTTTTGAACCATGAATAGATGGTCTGCTTTGATCAAAAATTCGACCAAAGAAGGGGTTGATCCGACTCGATACTCGTGCTCTTTGACCTCTTTTGGGATCTCTTTTGGGACCTCTTTTGGGATTCCAATTCTCACCTTAACTTAAAATTCTCCATGGTAAACAAAGCAGGCACTTCCCCTCATCTTAAGCCCTTCTAACACACCTTTCGCTTTAGATATATCAAACTCGAGCCTTTCACCTGAGAGAAACTCGACCTGGATCCTTCCTTGGATGTGATATTTCTTCCAGGCTCCAACACAAGCGGCTGCAGCTCCCGTTCCACAAGAGAGAGTCTCATCCTCGACCCCTCTCTCATAGGTGCGAAGTTGTAAAACTTGCGAAGGAAGCAATCTAGCAAAATTCACATTTACGCCCGAGGGAGAAAATTTTTCATGGCGACGCAGACGGCGCGCTACCTGAATGAAATCGAGCTCTATCTCATCACAAAAATGGACAAAATGGGAAGTGCCCGCATCGATGTGAAGATAATCAAACCCATCTAAGACTCCCTCTTCGAGAATCTTAGGGCTACCCATCTCAACAACAATTTTCGAACCATCCGCCCAAACAGGATACCGCTTATCACCAACAGAAAGGGCAAGCGCATCTATTTTATCTCCTCTGTCTAAAAAATATTGAGCCGTGCAACGGAGGCCATTTCCACACATATCGGCAAGACCCCCATCTGCATTAAAAATGGCGACCGAGACTTGAGACTCTGTTTTCTTCCCCACAAAAATCAGGCCGTCAGCCCCGACTCCGTACCGTCTATCACACACTCTTTTGATCTTATCAGGGGAAAGGTCGTTAACTTCGCCCTCAATAATGATAAAATCATTACCCGTCCCCTGATACTTTGAAAACCTCATCCAAAGCCGATCTCTTTATAAGATGAAACGATCCCGTCAAGAAGACCGAAATCGACAGCCTCCTTTGCACTCATCCAAGTATCCCGATCAATCGTCTTCTCAATCACTGCGATCTCTTTGCCCGTGGCCTCTGCATAAAGAGAGGCGATATGGGAGCGCGTCTTGAGGATCTGTTCTGCTTGGATCTTTAAATCGGTCGCTTGCCCTTCAACCACATTTGAGATGAGGGGCTGATGAACCATGATGCGTGCATTGGAGGTTGCAAACCTTCTTTTGGGCTCTGCGACGAGACTCAAGATCGATCCCATGGAGGCGGCGAGTCCCGTGACCAGAGTTGTGACAGGAGAAGAGATCATCTTTATCTGATCCCAAATCGCAAAACCAGAGTCAACGGAGCCACCTGGAGAGTTGATCACAAGCAGGATCGGCTCTTTGGGCTTTGAAAACTCCAGGTACCAAAGTCTGCGAATGATCTCATTTGCCGATTTGTCGGTGACAACATCTGAGAAAAAAATAAGGCGTTTATCTAAAAGAAAGGTTTCTACTCTTTCATTGAGAGATTTCGGAGACTTTTCTTCCATCTCATCCTCTTCTAACCTGACCATATCATGATCTTTTGCTAGTGACATATGCATCCTCTTTGTTTTTAATATGTGAATTAAACGGCTCTAAACTTGTAAGCTCTGGATAGAGCCTAAACTGATCGAGTAAATCGGAGATTTCAGATTGAGCCCTTCTTAAAGCTGAAGCATCGACATCCATTTCTGCTTTTTTTCTCTCTTCCGTTGATCTCTCAC
Source organism: Simkania sp. (assembly GCA_028279205.1). Lineage (GTDB taxonomy): Bacteria > Chlamydiota > Chlamydiia > Chlamydiales > Simkaniaceae > JANQSR01. The sequence goes on along the minus strand of JANQSR010000013.1, from coordinate 2,058 downwards.
TGAGGCTTACTGATTTCAAGACATCGACGATCAGGTCGGCAATATGACGCATCTCACCCTGTTTCATACCGAGCGTTGTTAAAGCTGCCGTTCCCAAGCGAATTCCTGACGTGTGCCAAGGGCCATTTGGATCACGAGGGATGGTATTACGGTTCACATTCACATGCGCCTGATGTAACGCCCTTTCTGCCTGAAGTCCCGTCAAGTTGAAACTGTGCATGACATCAAACACAATGAGGTGATTATCTGTTCCCCCAGTGAAAAGCTTGACCCCTCTTTCAAGTAGTCGCTCAGCAAGAGCTCTTGCATTTTCAACAATCTGGTGGGCATAGAGGCAGAAGGAGGGTTGGCGCGCCTCTCGGAACGCAACCGCTTTTGCAGCCATCACGTGGGGCAAAGGCCCACCCAAAACAAGGGGGCACCCCTTGTTGACAACTTCCTGATATTTTTTTTGACAGAGGATCATGCCACCACGCGGTCCTCTCAATGTTTTGTGCGTTGTTGAGGTCACGATATGGGCATAAGGGATGGGGTTGTACTCCCCTTGAGTCACTTTTCCCGCAACCAGCCCTGAAAAATGAGCCATGTCAACCATGAACACCGCGCCGACAGAATCGGCGATCTCGCGCATCTTGGCAAAGTTAAGAAGCCTTGGGTAAGCCGAATATCCCCCAATAAGGATTGCTGGTCTTCCCCTTTTGACAGTCTGCTCAAGCTCTTTGTAATTGATCAGATCGGTCTTGGGATCGACATCGTAAAAACTGGCTTGAAACATCTTGCCCGAAACATTGAGTCGATAACCATGTGTCAAGTGTCCTCCTGAGTTCAAAGACATCCCCATGAGCTTCTGGTTGAGCATCAGAGAGCGAACCTTTTCATACTCCTCAGGAGAGAGTTCATTGACTGTTTTCTTCCCGAGTCTTTCAACCTCACGGTTTTGGATCCGATCGACCAAAATACTCCAAAAAGCGATCAAGTTGGCATCAGCTCCCGAGTGGGGCTGAACATAAGCGTGCTCACATCCGTAAAGTTCTTTAAGCTCCTCGACCGCCAAAGATTCGATGAGGTCTACGTTTTCACACCCCGCATAAAAGCGGCGACCTGGATACCCCTCGCTATACTTGTCCGTCATCCAATTGCCCATTGCCAGCTGAGTGGCAAATGAGCTGTAATTTTCAGAAGCGATCATCTTGAGGTGGGAGCGTTGAGCATTTAGCTCTCCCACAATCCCGTTCACAACTTCCTGATTGTCCGCTTGTAAATGATCGAGCGCAGCTAGTTGGGCAATCGCTCCTAAATTTCTATCCCCTTTGGCCGTTTTATCCAAATACTGATCTAGGTAAGACACCTTTAAAGCCTCCTGCTGGGATTATTCCACCACCATCATACTATATTATGGAGAGTATTATGTCGACCGCGAGAGAAAATTTCGTCACATGAGGATTGATGAAAAAAATTGCAACCATCAAAATAAGGGAATAAAACAAACTTTAAACGATACCCTCTCATGATTACCCACTCTCTCTTCTCCCTTTCTCTTTTCTTAAGTTTGATCTGCTCAAGTTCGGGGAAAGCTTGGATAAGCTCCCAATCGGAAGATAAGACCCACTTTTCCCTCCAAACGAAAGTGGAATCAGACGCTAAGCAAAACAAACGGTATCAGTTTGCCATCATGCAACGAGGGTACAGAAAAGGATTTTTGTGCTCAAATTGCTCTTTTGTATACGCTTATCTGCCCAAGTCGTGCGACAGATGTGGTAGCTCTTCTTTTGTGAAATGCAAGGTGGATGGAACGTGGAGGATCAAGTAAACCTTGGCTGATCTTCATCAAAAGAAACCTTCCCTTATTCCTGTTCTTTTAACTCTCTTGATCACTTTCAACGCAAGAGAGCTTCTCTCTTGCTCAAATGTATCCTTGGAAACTTTAAGCAATTGCTCAGGCCAAATCACTTCGCTTGATCCAGATCTTCCTATTGTTGGCGAAAATTTGGATCATAATAGGCACCTGGACAAACATTCGGATGACTTTTGGGACTTTTCAAATGACTACATGTGCAC
>JANQSR010000200.1 GCA_028279205.1 Simkania sp. | reverse complement strand
GGTATGTCGAGGAGATTGCCACAAATATCTTTCATCTCTACAAAAGTCGGAGTAGCCTTGAATCTCTCTCACGCCACGTTTTGCTGCTTAATTTTGTGGAAAGCAAGGGATTTAAAAGAATCTAGTTTTTTTTCGATAATTCAATGGCAGAAAATAAATCCTGTTAAGTAAAATCTCAGCAAAAACCCGAGCAGGAATCCGTTGAAAGTAAAGAAGCTGGTCTACCTTTTCTCCTTGGCCTGTTGTTTTGGCCCCTCTTACCTATTTATGAAGATAGGTGTTGAGGAGCTTCCCCCTTTTACGATCGTTTTCTTAAGAGTTTTTATTGCGGCTTTTCTTCTCTCCTTGTTGGTTAAAATGCAAAAAAACTCTCTCTGGCGCTATCGGAAACATTTAAAACATTTTTTTGTTATGGGGGGTATAGCTTGCGTTATTCCCTTTTCCTTAATTACCTACAGTGAAAAGTATATTTCAAGCGGACTTGCTGGTTTAATCAACGGTTCGGTTCCCCTTTTTGCCACAATCTTCTCCCATTTCTACCTGCCAAACGACGCGTTGAACATGCAAAAATCGTGTGGTATTTTGATCGGTTTGGCTGGCCTGACCTTTGTTTTTCTCCCTGGATCTCACCAAGATTTTTACCAGATAGGTAGCACCCTCATGGTGGTCTTATCTTCGCTCTTTTACGCCTCTGGCATGGTTTACGCAAAAAAAAACTTACAAGGTTTGCCCCCCTTGATCGCTCCCACATGGCAGCTGATCATGGCGGCTCTTCTTGCGCTTCCCCTCTGTTTGTTTGTCGAAAAGCCCTATCACCTCCCCTTTCCCTCTCTAAAAGCATTGGGCTCGGTGATGGCTCTAGCAACGATTGGATCGGCGCTTGCCTTTATCTTATACTACCGAATCATTGAGATCGCCAATGCCTCCTACCTTTCCTTTTGCACCTTCCTTTTTCCCTTGATTGCCGTCTTAATAGGGGCTCTTTTTTTGGGAGAGCGGCTCAGCTGGAATGTCTACGTAGGAGGAGGTGCCATTCTATCTGGACTTTTGGTTGGAACAGAGTTGCTCGTATGGAAAAAGGCGACATAAAGAAAAGTGATCGGCTCCACCGATCTAAACTCTTTCCCTGGTGTGTTTGGGGGATTGGAGCTCTTTTTGCCCTTTACACCTTCTTGATACAGGGCTCGCCCAGCGTCATGATTCCCCAGCTGATCAAAACGTACAAAGTCGATATTGTGAAGGTGGGGGTCTTGACATCGAGTTTTTTTTACACCTACATTGTAATGCAGATCCCTGCAGGCATTCTAGTCGATCTTTGGGGGCCGCGGCGGATCATTAAGATCAGTTTCCTAAGCTGCTCTTTTGCCGTTGGACTCTTTGCCTGCTCAAATACATTCTGGGTAGGTCAGACATCGAGAATGCTCATGGGTCTCTTTGCATCCCCTGCAATCATTTGCGCTCTTTGTCTCGCTTCGAGATGGTTCCGCCCTGCTTTTTTTACTTTGCTGGCAACACTTACCGAGTTTCTAGCCTTATCGGGGGGGGTGATCGGAGAGAGCGGAGCCGCTTATAGTGTGGTAAAGTTAGGGTGGCGTCAAACGATGATCAGCATCGCCTTCTTGGGGGTCTCTTTGACATTTCTCTCCCTTTTTTTTGTTTATGACTACCCCGATAGCGAAAAGAGCGATCGAATAAGAAAAACTTTCAAAGTGCTCCTAAGCGAGAGCAAGGAAAACCTAAAATCTGTTCTCAAAATCGGGCAGATTTGGATCATCGGTCTTTACTGCGGGTTATCCTTTGCCCTCTTTCCCGCCTTTGCAGCCCTTTGGAGCATCCCCTACTTTTCCTTGCGCTACCAAGTAAGCACCGATATCTCAGCCTACTTAGCCTCTTCGTTATTTTTAGGAGCCTGTCTGGGAAACCTAGCGATTGGTTCGATCTCTATACGGTATCCGAAACACAAACTTCTGATGCTCATTGGTTCTATCCTCTCTCTCCTCCTGCTCTCGTGCGTGCTCTACATCCCTCACATCTCATTTAGTGCGATGTTTATCATGATGCTCACCCTGGGATTTTGTTCTAGCACCTATATCCTCTCTTTTGACATAGCAAATCGTTACGTGTCAGAAAGGCAAAAAGGGACCGCTATGGGTGTGACTAATATGTTTTCTATTATTTTTGGAGCTCCCCTTCTTCAACCCTTGATCGGATACCTTCTCAAGCACCAGAGTAAAACGGGAAAAATTGGTTTAAAATCGTACCATCTAGAAGATTACCACTCAGCTTTTATCCCCCTTTTTGTTTCTATAATCTTCTCTATAGTTGTTGTTTTATTTATTAAGGAAAAAGATAATAAATCTTAACCCCCCTCTTTTCTCTTAAACAAAAAGATCTTATAATAGGCAGCTATGAAAATTGCTGTTGCTCTATCAGGTGGAGTTGATTCTTCGGTTGCCGCCTATTTGCTTAAAAGAGAGGGGCATGACCTCTTTGCTCTTTTCATGCGCAACTGGGAGGAAAAGGATACGCATGGTCGGTGTCTTTCTGAAAAGGAGTACGAAGATGTGGTCAGAGTGTGTGAAATACTCGACATCCCCTACTATGCGGTCAACCTAGCGCAAGATTACTGGGACTTGGTTTTTACCCATTTTCTCAAAGGGATTAGGCTTGGTCACACCCCCAACCCTGACATTCTGTGCAATCGGGAGATCAAATTCAAAGTTTTTTACGAAAAAGCGCGCGCTTTGGGGGCGGATGCCCTGGCAACGGGTCATTATTGCCGATCAGAGGAAGGCAAGCTCTTAAAAGGGGTCGATAATTCAAAAGATCAGAGCTATTTTCTTTACACGATAAAAGAAAACATTTTAAAAAATGTCCTATTTCCGCTGGGTGACAGATTAAAAACTGATGTGAGAAAATTGGCTTATGAAGCAGGTTTGCCTGTCTTTAACAAAAGGGATAGTACTGGGATTTGTTTTATAGGGCCGCGAAATTTCAAGAATTTTTTACAAAATTATATTCCTCAAAAACCAGGTCACTTTGAAAACTTAGAAGGAGAGGTGATGGGATCGCATGAGGGAGCCTGTTATTACACCATAGGTCAACGGAAAGGGATTGGAATCGGGGGGGATGGGCCTGCTTGGTTCGTCGCTAAGAAAGAGATCAAACGGAATGTTGTCACCCTTGTCCAAGGAAACGATCACCCTGCCCTTTTCTCCCGTGAGCTTTTTGCAACCGATCTTTCTTGGGTTAATCACTTTTCTCCTGATTTTCCCTACCCTTGCAAAGCAAAGATTCGGTACCGCCAACAAGATGAGCCCTGCAACATCAAGTCAGTAGCAGGGGGGAAGGTTCACGTGGTATTCCCCAAACCGATGCGTGCGATCACCCCGCACCAGTCGATCGTATTTTATCAAGGAAACACCTGTCTCGGTGGCGCGCTGATCACAGAGGCAGGAAGAGAGGTCACCCCTTTGCAAGAAGAGCCCTAAAAGCCTCTTTTAGATCCCGATTTTTACGCAAATGGGCGTAGAGAAAGAGGGTGAAAAGGAAAACCAAACAGCGGAGCAGAAAATCCCCCAAAACTCCGAGGTAAGGCAGCGTCAAAGAGGTGACCCAAACCGCCATCAAGGCAAAAGAGCACCCGGCTATGAGAGAGAGTAGATCTTTGAAGGGGTATTGGAACTTCCAATCTTGACGGATCAAGAGGCGGGTTAAGATAAAAAAGTGAGCCCAAGAGGAGAGACTACTTGCTAGAACAACGCTCATGGGGCCTAATTTAAATAAAAAAACAAACAGGCTGTTTAAAGTAATGTTCATTCCTACCGAAAGCAGAGCAACCTTCGTTGGGATCGACGGCCTTTCCTTTGCATAGAAAAAAGTTGACTGAAGCATCACCAAGGCGGCGGGAACAAGGCCCAGACCGTAAGCTTTTAAAAAGAGAGCTGTTTGCCCTACAGCATAGGAAGAGAACTGCCCACGCCTATAGAATAGATCGATCAAGCAATCACTCAAGCCAAGAAAAGCAAAGGTGCAGATGAGCATCAGGGTCCAAATAAGGCGCATTCCGAATGCAAAAATTTCCCTTCCCTCTTCCAAGGCTCCCTCTTTGATCTTGCGGGAAAAGGGGGGCAGCAGGGCGCGAACCGTTCCGATCCCCAAGAAAGCCAAAGCCAGCTGGTAAAACCGCCCTGCATACCAGAGGTAAACGGGGCCACACAAATCAGAAAAACGTGCAAAAACGGCGTCCAAGCACCCATTGATTTGCACAATAGCAACACTCAAGGCGACCCATCTGAAAGAGTAGACAAGTCTTTTGACTTCTGGATCGATCCTTAGTTGCATCCAATCCTGAAACTTTCCTCTGACAATGCGCCACACAAAGGGAACAGTGAACGCCCACTGGAGAAAAAAGCCAGCTAGCACCCAATTGGCAAGAGAGACCATCGCGATTTCTGGGATCTGTTTTTTCAGATAAAAAACCCCTCCTATCCATACCAGATTAGAGATGGAGGGTGCCATATTGGGTAGAAAAAAGGCATTATGAGACTCTAAAACCGAAAGATTGAGACCATAAAGGGAGGCAAAAAGCAAACAGGGGATCAGAGTTTTACCCATCTGCACCATCTTTTCAGCCTCCGAAGAGAGAGGCATAAGATTTGAAAAGAGGGATAACCCCCCTTCGAACAGAACAATCAGCCCAGTGATGATAACGATTCCGAGGAGGGTTATTTTACGAAAAAAGGCGTATGCCTGATGGGGATCTTTTCCGTACAGACCTTGAAAATGGGGAATAAATACCGATTGCAAGGGGCCTTCACCAAAAAATCTGCGAAGTAGATTGGAAAAGCGCAAAGCGATCATAAAGGCTGCAACGCTCGGATGATCCCCAAACGCAAAGGCCATCACCAGATCACGCCCTAAGCCGCTGACGCGGCTCAAAAGAACCCCCGAAACAAAGCGTCTGAGCTTCGAAGCAAAGAAGGGAACTACCTGATGTGTCATCCGTTTGGCATTCCTAATTGCCGTTAAAATGAGGTAATTTTCGCTTAAAAATCCTCTAAATTTCAAGCTCATTTGCACAAAGCTTGACATCCTCTCGATCCCTTGAAAGGGATGAG
>JANQSR010000185.1 GCA_028279205.1 Simkania sp. | reverse complement strand
TTTATGATTGGAAAGTGGCACTTCGATAGCGCTCTCGAATAGGATCGGCTAGGCTTATCGGCCTTTTTCGAAACCAGGCTTGCAAATACTTCCAAAAGTTCTTACCCAGTCGGTAACAAGTTTGCTTCAATGTCATCAGACTGTCACGAAGCGATTTCCTTATCTTCCCTTTTTCTGCTCCCAGAAATGTTTCTGAACTTCACCATCCCCCTGATATCCCGCTCACTATCATTGCTTACGCAGTGGTTAATCCTGGATGTTCTACTGAACGGATACATCATACCAGCCTATTTTAAACAAACCACCTATCATTTGCAAAAAAAACTTACTTGCCATGGGTTTTTGAGGACGTACGTTTCAATAGTAGATCAGCGGAGATGGAACCTTTTCTATTCTCTCTTTGATCGCCTCGCAACTATTTTCCTCTTGGCTATTTTGAGCACTAAATAAGGATCCCACAAAGGAAATGTTTGCCAAGACAATTTCAGCTCTGCTTGAGAGGAAGTAGTAGAAGTAAACAGCTGCAAGTGTTGCCAAGGCTTCTGAGAGGGTCGCGATGCCCAAAAGGAGGTTTTCAATTTGATCCCGAATTCCCTTTTTATTTGAAATAAATGCACCTATCTTCTTCATACCCTGACAGAGTTTGTTCATGGATATAAAGGTTTTGTAAAAATCTGTTGACCTCAAGAGTTTTTTAGGATCGAGGACAAAAGAGAAATACTCAAGATAACTATCTATAATTGAAATAATTCTTAAGGGTAAGTTTAATAAAAAATAGAGAGAAGAGAGGATCGATTGAGAATTCCAGTTAGACTCAATATCTTTCTTTATTTCAAATATTTCTTTCTCTTTGAACGGGGATGCTTCCACATTTCCATTTAACCAGTCTGTAAATTGATAGACCTTTCTGGACTGGGAAAACAAGGAGCGGGTCTCTTTAGACACCTCGCATCCTGAAAAATATTCGAGATTTTTGTAACAAGAGTTCAGACGTTTTGCCATGTATTGGACATTTGGACAGATCTCTTTTTTTGTGGGGAAAAAAGGGAGTCTCTTATCAATTTTAAAGTAAGAAAATTCTTCAATTACACTCATAATAAACCTCAATAATCTATCGCGAGTTTATTAATTTTGCAATTATATTATAATAAAAATCGTCATTAATTGTAATGGAAAGAATATTTTGTGATTAAATCAAATGTTTTTTTTATTTTTTTATATTGCTTTTTGTTTAAAGGGGAAAGAAAAAGGATAAAGTCTTGGTTTTTCTGAAATGCGGCTTTGGTCCAATTGGCCGATCCAATGACAAAAACCGATTGATCGATCAAAGCGCATTTGTGGTGAAAGAGGGGCAAACCTTGATTGGTTTTCAAAGGAATCCCTTCTTGAAAGAGTGTTTGAGCCGCTTTTTTAGAGGCTCCCGAAGCGTTGAAACGGTCGAGTGTCACTTCGACTTGAACCTTTAGCTTTTTGAGATCGACCAATTTTTGAATTAAAAGGGGGTGTGTAAAAGTAAAGAGAGCCACTCTAACCTTCTCGACGCTCTGATCTAGAGTGGCCAAAAGGTAATCAAGAGCCCTTTTATCTGGCAGAAGGTAAAAAGTTACCATCTGCTCGCCCATTTTTTTGTGATAATAGGAGGGATTTTTTAAAGCTTTAGCAAAGCCTTGATCATAGATTCCCATGAGGAAATTTTCGTGCATGATGAGGGAGGGGGTTGTCAAGTTTGCGGTTCCGAGTAGGACAAAACTTTCATCAATGATCATCCATTTGGCGTGCATCAGACCAGCCCCTTTTTTCGGATGAAGGTGCATCTGTTTTAAATTTTTAAGTTTGGGGGTGTTTTTCTGGTGATAGGTGACATCAACAAGAAGACCTGCCCTTGCTTTTTTGGTGAGGGCGGATAGAATGACTGGATCGGTTAGAGCATAAGTGTAGATGTAAATCGAATGTTTTGCTCTTTTGATCGCCTCCAATGTGATCAGACGCAAATCATCCAATTGATGCGTCGAATAAAAACGGATAGGGTCTCCCTCTGTAGGCAGAGGGAAAGAGGTTGAGTGATAAGCAAAAGCAATTAAGCTAAGAGCAAGAAGTATGAACCTAGACTTTCTGACCAGAAGCGCGAAGGTTTTTAACAACCGAACTAAGCCCTTTCTTGTCAATCGTGCGCATAGCACTTGTCGACAACCGGAGTGTAATAAAGCGATTTTCTTCAGCAAACCAAAACCGTTTTTTCACCAAGTTGGGCAAAAAACGACGTTTGATCGATCCTGTGATGTTAAGGCCGATCCCCTTCTTCTTTTTAGCGATCCCCCTTATGGAATAGCTTTTTCCCCGTTGCGGTCTTTTTTTTGTGACTTGGCATTTTTTTGACATGTTCTAACACTCTAAAAATAAGATTTTAAAGTATAAATTCTACTATTTTTTGAAATTTGATTCAAGGCCTGTCTAAATTCAATCTCAAAAAAAAATATCTGATATCATGCAAACATTTCACCCTTAGGTGTTCAATCGAATTTTTTCAACGATTTTAACCAATCAAAGCTTTGCCCAATGGTCAAATCGGAATGACATTTAATGCAAAAATCTATTATCTTGTCGACCTAGTGCGGAAATGAGTCTGGATGGCGACTTTGACTTTTCTTAGCGCAAAATTGAGAATATGAGAGGTGAGTACATTGGCAATTTATGATATTTTTGATCATGTTGGGGCATGTGTGAAGAATAAGAGCAAAACAGCTCCATCCCATCAACCCGATCATTCCTTGGTCCATGCTTTTTTAGAAGAAGAGGTTTCCCAAGAGCTTCCCAAAGATTCCCAAGGTAAAAGCACCCTTTTTTCATCTTTTGCGGCTCGTCTGCTTTTTCTCTTGCTGCTTTTTGCAGATGTTATCTGGGGGGTTTATACGACAGCTCTACTCGGACTTGTGCTTGTTCTGAACTGCCTGACAGGTTTCTACTTTGACGCTATGCGCCGTTTCCAAATGAGACGGTATCTCAGCCTCAAAAGATCTCTTGTTTGCGCAGTTGCCCTTGTTGTGGCTCTTTTTAGCCCAGCACTCGGTACGATGTTTGCATGCACCTACTTCTTGATGTATGACAAAAAGGGAGTTGAGGAGTTTGTTCCTGGGATGTTCCGTGAACAGTTTCGCGAGTTTTTCAATTAAATAGAGATAGAGATGAAGGGATGAACCTTTAAAGAGAGAAAAATGTCTGGATAAAATTTGGATTCATGCGAATGTACATGGACAAGACTATAAAAGAAAAGGTGTGTGAATGAGACGCTTACATGCCAAACTAGCCTCAAGGCAGAGGCGATGATGAAGTATCAAGAAGTGATCATCAATGCATCAAAAAAAGGGATTGCAAGAGGAGTGACAAGAAGTTTTTTTGGGGAACTTGAGAAAAAAGAACCAAGCTTAGTTCGAAGAGGGGGGTGTTTCTGTGGTTTTCTCAGAACCTTCAGGGGTGGAGGGTGTGGGTCCTGACTTCATTCGATCTTCTTGGTCTAAAGGGGGCTGAGAAGGATCATGAGAAGGATCAGTAGATGGGGGCATTTCTGTTTGTCGAGAAGGGGCAGTAGAGGGAGCTGTTTCTGTTTGTGGCCTTTCTGATTTTGAGAAAGGGCGCACGAGAACCCTTGTCTTAGACTGTTTGTTGATGATGTAGTAAGGGTAGTCCTTTTTTCCGCTCTTTTTAAGTTGCAAAGAGAGGGGAGGAGACCACATTTTTGCCCTCTCAATATTTTCATGAGCCACTTCCCACATGGTTCCGTCATCGAGTAACAACACTTTTCCATCTTGGAGATTTTCTTCCAAAAAGGGGCCCTTTTTAGCCTTAAAAAAGGGGGAAGAGCGGGAAAAAAGAAGTTTGGGATTTGCAGCTGAGAGCTGCGAGTAGATCAAATGATTGGATAGAAAAAATAGGATAATCAATCTCAAATAGGGTGGCATCTCTTTCTCCACGGGACTTTAAACCAAAACATTCTCTTTACTATAGATACTTTTGTATGTCAAACCGAGGGGGCGATTTTCGATTTTTCACCCTCTTTCAATCTGAAATAAGGAAGTGTTATCTGGTCTTCGGGACCTGGTCGGGATCTGGGTAGACTCGGCGTAATTGGTGGCGGAGCTTTTTGAGCGCATCTGGAAAGTGCTTCAAATTCTTGGTCATTCTTTCGGCATTCTTTAAATGGTTCCAGGCTTTAAAACCAGAAAATCTGTTGAAATAACAGAGGGAAAGGTAATATTCGACTTGAGGGTTATGGGGGTCTATTTTATGGTATCGATCCAGGGTTTCCAAAGCATCATTTGTCTGAGAGAGTTGTAGTTGGGAGATGGCTAGATGGAAAAGGCCTTCACGAAACAGAGGATATTTTTCGAGAACCTCCTTGATCTTCTGCTGTTTTTTAACAATCGATTGACGCGTCTCATCGACGTGCAAAAAGATGGCTTTAATGCCTTCGGCACTGGTAAGGCCATTGAGGTAGTCCTCAGGTGTTGTCTGTTTGTAAATGGTAGAATCGTCCAAATGGCGATCCACTTTTTCAAGGAGCCTTTCCCCTTTTTCGGTTTTACCTGCAAGCAGATAAGCGTAGCTAAGAAGTGTTTCGAACCAAGGATCATTTTCAAGTGAAGAGTGCGCCTTTTCGTAAAGCTCAACCGTTTTTGAATACTCTTCACGTTGCCATGCCGTTGATGCCTGGTTGACAAGAACTAGGCCAATCACCTCTTTGAGCTCCCGTTTTTTAAGCTTGCGAGTGTTGAGACCAAAATAAGATTTAGTTGGCAAGGAGATGCCACGCGCCGTTGTCTCAATATTGATCGTCTTTTCGGGAGTTTTATACCGGATATAAATGTGGCCTGGAGGGGTGATGATTTCTAAAGGCAGGTTCATCCGTTGTCCAATTGAGAGATAGAGGACGCAAAGACCGAGACAGACTCCCAAGCGGCTGTCAAAAACTGAGGGCACGAGCGTATAAAAATCAATCTCTTTTGTCCAAATGGAGTGGGGAGGAAATCGAAACTTTTTTTCGTGAAAAATAAACCGATTAATCTCCCGGATTTTTTCTTCGCTTGTCCCATTTTTTGGTAAACGCGCCATGATTTGGAGAGCCATCAAGTCGAGGCCAGCTTCATATCTTCGGATTTTGAGTCTCTTATCGTCGCTATTTTCAAACTGATCGACAAGAATCGCTCTTGCGAGATCTACCTCCCCTGTTTCAAGGGCAAGTATCTCTTCTCTACTCCACACATGAAACCCTTTGAGTTTCCGGTTGCTTAGGTGATTCGAAACCTTTTCGATCACGGTGAGTTGACGATGGGTGAGCGGATGGGATGGCTCCCCTTTTTGCTGGATGATAAGGGGTAAAATCGCTAGAAAGTCTAAGGGAGGCAATCCAACGCTCGCTTTAAATTGATCCTTTTCACCTCTATGTCTGTTCATGAGGTTCCAGGCGTTTTCCATCGCTTCTCTTCCTTCTAAAGTTTTTGGGTAGAGGGAGTAGAAAGCAAATTGCTCGGCAATTGAATCAGGATCAAGGGTGTGGTAGAGAGTTTTAAGATGCAGATCGGAGGGATAAGCTGAGAGTATGAGAGGTAAGAGAAATAGGAATTTTAAGATTTTGATCATGTTTAACTTGGGCTTTTTCCCCAAAATGGGTATACTTGTTTTTGAGTTTATATTTGATGTGAGGATTTTTATGAACCAGTTAATTATCATGGGGCATCTCGGTGGTGATCCAGAGACTCGTTTTACGACGTCCGGTCAAAAGGTGACAAACTTCAGAGTTGCCCAAAATCAAAAGCGGGGGGGTAAAGATGAGACCCTCTGGTGGCGCGTTACGGTTTGGGGTGAGAAGTTTGACAAAATGATCTCCTATCTCAAAAAAGGAAAAGCGGTCATCGCGGTTGGTGAAATGTCAATGCCAGAGATTTACGAGCGGGAGGGCAACTCGCGCGTCTCATTGAGTATGACGGCTTATCAACTCTCTTTTAGCCCTTTTGGTTCTGGTCGCAATCAAGACGAGAAAGAAGGAAAACCCTTCGAGCAAGGAGGATCTGCCCCGAGTGAAGGAGTTGCTCCAAGTGCTATTGACCAGCAGATTGATTCTGGCCGAGGCGGGTTGGCACCTCAAGGGATGCCAGACGACGAGATTCCCTTTTGAGTTTTATGAAGTTTAAGATCGTTTCAAACAGTGCCAAAAGGCCTGAAGCTGATCTCATTATCCTTCCTTTCTTCAAGGAGGAAGACTCGGTCTCACCTTCTCCTTTCGTTCCAGATTTAAAAGAGGAAATCAATGCTGTTCTTGAGTCGGGCGATTTCGACGGAAAAAAGGGGGCGACACTGCTCGTTTACTTGAAAGAGAAGCCCGAAAGGCGTTTGCTTTTTCTGGGAATGGGGCAGAAAAGCCAAGCAGACCTTGAGAGTGTGCGTCGCAGCTTCGCCTCTGCTATCAAATATTGCCGAGAAAAAAAGTGGGCAATGCTCACCGTTTTCTTGCCCAAACTGAGAAAATTGAGCCCCGAGCAGGTAACTAGAGGGGTTGTCGAGGGAATAACCCTTTCCTCTTACCTTTTCGAAGAGTGGAAATCGGAGCCAAATCAATCCCTTTTCCACATCGAGAGTGTGACACTTGTTGGTGCAGCTTCGAAAAAAATCGTTGAAAAGGTGGTCAATGTTACAGGAGGGGTGAATTTAGCCAGGGATCTTGTCAACAGAAATGCTTTGGATGTCACACCCCAAACATTGGCCGAAAAGGCGCGCCAGCTATCCCGTCAATACCCCTTAATCAAGACGCAAGTGCTCGGCAAGAAGCAATTAGAAAAAGAAGGGATGGGTCTTTTACTCGCTGTTGGGAGCGGTTCTCAGTTCGACCCAGCTTTGATCATCGTTGAGTATCGCAACGCGCCCGTCTCTAAAGGTGTTACGATGCTTGTCGGCAAAGGGGTTACTTTTGACACGGGGGGACTTAACCTCAAGCCGACCAAGTTCATTGAAGATATGCGCTCTGACATGGGTGGAGCGGCGAGTGTGCTCGGAACGATCCAGGCAGCCGCTGCAAACCGACTAAAGACAAACATTGTAGGGGTTATTCCCACA
>JANQSR010000157.1 GCA_028279205.1 Simkania sp. | reverse complement strand
GCCACCTGGGCAAAGGTTTCACTGAAGATGAGATGCTCGTCGATCTAAACGCAGAGATTTGCCCCTGCCTTTTCGAATATGATCCGATGAAAAATCTTCTCCAGGCTCTTATTCTCGGAACGAGAGATTATTTCTTAAAGTCTCGATTTAAAAAAGCATGTCTGGGGATTTCTGGGGGGATCGATTCAGCACTCGTTGCCTACATAGCTGTAAAAGCTCTTGGGGAAAACAATGTTTTGGGAGTTGGAATGCCCTCTATGTACTCTTCTGAAGAGACTAAAAAGGATGCAAGAAAATTAGCCCAGATCTTGGGTGTTGAGTATAGAGAGATTTCGATCACTCCCCCCTTTCATACCCTTTTAGACTCGCTCAAACCCCACCTTGAAAATAAGAAAGAGGATATCACAGAGGAGAACTTGCAAGCGCGCATTCGGGGGATTTTATTAATGGCACTCTCTAACAAGCATGGGCATATTGTGCTCAATGCGGGAAATAAAAGTGAGATGGGGCTTGGTTATGCTACATTGTATGGGGATATGTGTGGGGGTCTCGGAGTCATTGGAGACTTGACAAAGACCAAAGTCTATAAACTGTGCCGTTACATCAATGCATTGGAAGGAAGGGAGATCATTCTTGAGTCGATCATCAAACGCCCCCCTTCGGCAGAGCTAAGCCCCCATCAAATCGATCTCGATGCTTTACCAGAGTATAACATTGTCGACACCATCTTAGAAAATTACATTGAAAACCACTTGTCGGTTGAAGAAATTTCAGAAAAGTTTTCCATAGAAAAAGGGGTGATCCGAGACCTTGTTTCAAAAATCCACAAAGCCGAGTATAAGAGGAGACAGGCCCCTCCGATTCTGCGCGTCTCTAAGAAATCGTTTGGAACAGGGCGTCGCTATCCCATCGCACAACAGTGGATTTGACCATAAGATAAAAAATCTCAAGATTAAACCCGGGATACATACTCTCCACTGCGAGTGTCAACTTTGATCATTTCCCCCTCTTGGATAAAAAGGGGAACCTGAATTTTAGCTCCCGTCTCTGTTTTCGCCATTTTCAAGGCACGCCCTGATGCTGTATCCCCTCGGAGCCCTGGATCGGTCTCGACGATTTTCATCTCCATAAAGAGGGGGGGGATAACATCAACGACCACCTTTTTACAAAAAATGATCGTATAGAGCGTGTCCTCCATCAGGTAGATTTGCTTATCCTTAATCACAGAGAGGGGAACGCCGATCTGATCAAAAGTTTTATCATCCATGAAAAAAGCCTCTTCCCCTTCGGAGTAGAGCATTCTCATTTCCACCTCTTCTACATCGGCCAGATCGATTTTTGCTCCCGATTTGTACGTTTTTTTAAGAATCCGACCTGACAAGAGATGTTTTAGCTTTACACGGGTAAAAGCTTGCCCCTTTCCAGGTTTTACAAACTCAACATCAACGATGACAAAGGGCTCTTTGTCAACTTCGACTTTCATCCCCGGTCTAAAATCACTCGTACTTGCCTGCCCCACAATAATTTCCTGAATAGATCAAAAAACCTCGATTATAAAAAAAGAGGAACTAAAAGTCACGGTGGGAAACCGAAAGAAATTAAAATAAAAATTTAATCTGGATATTTCAAAACCAAGGAAAGAATGGATCGTGCTCTGGGGGTATATCTTCGCTAATTTGTGGATCTCTTATCTTCTGGAGACTCTCCCAATCTATATTGGTAACCACTTTCTTGATATCGAATAGACCCTTCCAAAGGTCGTTTAGCCCCTTCACCAGGTCGTTTGGTTGACTGGTGATTCGGGGATCATTTCTGTTATTCCAAATAAAACTGGTTAAGCTAAGCCCCTCGCATAGATACCATAGTCGATCGACGAACGATTCGCAGCTTGCGACACTCTCTACAGATTTTTCAAACTTGTATACTTGTTCCTTAAAGTCTATGAGCCGCTTCTCAAGATGGAGCAATTGGTTTACCACTTGGGGCGTGATATCATGGTGTGTTGCCAAGCTTAATTCTCGGATAAGGCCAACGATATCTTCTATTTGACCTCTAACTCTTAGATCTTCTAAACCCCTTGATATCAGACTTTTTAGCTCTCTATATAAATCTCTTCTTTGACTTCGAGGATTAGCTTCAGAAAAAATGGTCACCTGTTCCTCAAGATATCTTAGTTCATCGATCAACCTTTGGCACCATCTGTCTAAGCCGGTTCCGATTGATACAAATCTATCCCACCCATCCCATTGATTCTCATAAACTTCGCGGGAGTAAACTATCTGCGGAAGTAGAGGTATATCTTCATAGTTTGCCAGAG
>JANQSR010000152.1 GCA_028279205.1 Simkania sp. | reverse complement strand
TCGAATTAAAACAAAGGCACAGGGGGGAGGAAGATCTTGTTGTTGCTGCAGCCTCTATCATTGCAAGAGCTGCTTTTGTTGAGGGGATCGACAAGCTAAGCCAGGAATTTCAGATCGAACTTCCCAAAGGGGCATCAGATCGGACTGTTCGAGCTGGCCAAAAGTTTGTCGCAAGGCACGGGGGAGAATTCTTGCCTCGCATTGCTAAAATGCACTTCACCACTATAAAAAAAATTATTTAATATTAAAAATTATTTAATAAAAAATTTAATTATTTAAATTTATAAAAGAAAATGTTAATATATATATTTAAATACGGATGTTAAGAAAAATCATGAATAGAACGACACCCATTCTGAATAGACAAGCCTTGCTACAACCTACTCTGGAACCTAGCCCCCCCAAGAAGACTCTCATGGAAAGGTGTCATCAAGTCTATAAAGGGGTCATCAGGTGCCATCTTGAAACGGCTGAAGTATTAGAAGTCGATCCCTTCCCAAGATACCCAGGTGCTATGAACTTTTTCTGTATATTTCAAGACTTTTGGGTCAGGGCAGGCCATTTGCGCAGTGCGATCAAGAGCTCAGATATGGAAGGAGAGCAAGATAGCCTCATCTCTACCCTATCGACACCACTTATCCTTGCAACCTCTACGTTCATTACCTTAGATTATTTATCCATGTTAGGGTGGATATCACACCCTATATCTATTTTTTTAAATCCTCTGCATATTTTTAGTGTGATCCTCTGCATCATCGAGGGAAGCTTTGATGCGGTCGGACTTTCAAGGTCAGCCGAATTCTCCTCTCTCTTTGATTTTAAAATGCTCAAAAATCTGGCTCTATTTAGGAAGACAAAAGAGGAAAAGAAGCGGAATCAAGCACTCTGCTCGATCCTTTCCCTTGTTAAGGGTAAAAAAAGTCAGTTCGAGTCTGTTTATGGAAAAGAGCAAACAGGCACTCTTTTGAACTGCTTATCCGATCTCAAAGTGGGGATCGATCGGCTAGAAGGGGAGCAAAAAATGGAAGAGCTCTCTCGCGCCATTCTGTCTAAAAACCTCTGTGATATGGAAAAAAACTATCTGCATTTAAGCGAAGAAGGGGTTGAGCTAGTTGCTAAAAGGGTCTTAGAAAAGGAGAGGCACAAATCGCCCGAAGAGCAAGAGGAGCTTTTAGCCCTTCGCTTAAAAGAGGCTTTGAATAACAAATACAAAAAACTCGCAAGAAGGGTGCGCCCCTGGATGGCCGATGAGATCAATGGAAAAATCCCCTCCATTCTAAACGGTTTAAAATCCTTATCTTGTGAAGAGCAAAAATTAGCCACCGATCAAGGGTTTGAACTCATGGAAATGGCAAGGATTCAAAACAGAAAGAAACAGATCATCCATGTGATTGGGATCATCTGTATGACCCTTGCCATCGCCTTCTTCATCGGAGTGATGGTAGGCACTCCCCTTACTACCTTAATTGTTCTCGGAGTTTTGGTAACCCTTGTCGGTTTTGGACGGTTTTTGCTATTTTCAGGCTGGCTCGATACACGGGGATGGCATTTTTCGAAAAAAAGCCTCCTCCCTCTCTTTGTTCAAAAACGGCTTTTCTCACAAGAAAGTCTGCCTTCAAGCTCCTAAAACTCACGTATCTTGTTGTAGCAAGACTCTAAACCGGCAATGATCCCTGCACGCACCCCCCTTTTTTCTAGCTCATTGAGACCTGCAATGGTTGTGCCCGCAGGTGAGGTAACCCACATTTTTAATTGGGCAGGTGACATCTTTGTCTGTTTGATCAGGGCTAAAGACCCTTCAAATGTCTCCAAAAGGTAGTCAAGCGCAACATCTGGTTTAAATCCCATAAG
>JANQSR010000142.1 GCA_028279205.1 Simkania sp. | reverse complement strand
TTGTTTGACTCCTATCAGGTGGTGTAAAAGCAGGTCAAAGTTGTAAAGCCCGCTTTTTTGAATAATAATAATGATGATGATCGCTGGAATGAGATACCGCATGAAACCCCTCCAGTAATAGAAAAGAAATTTGAGCCTTTTCTCTCTAAGAAATGCCTCTTCTGAGACCCTTTTTTCCATGATCCAACCCACAAAAATAGCAGATAGGAGTCCAGCAATCGGAATGATCCAGATAGAGACGAAATTGTCTACTGTTTGTAGAAAATCAAGTCCATAAATCTTTGACCAGTTGGGGAAAATAGAGGGATCATTTGCATAGGCACTTGGGATTCCGAAGATAAAACAGGCGATTCCGACGATCATTCCTGCCTTTTTTCTTTTCATCTGGTAAAGCTCCATCAAGTTTGAGGCAACCACTTCGATTAACGGAATGGCTGAGGTTAATGCTGTGAAGACAAATAGGGTGAAAAACATGGTTGAGAGCAGGGTAGAGCCAGGAAGTTGTTCGAATAGGTGGGGAAGTGTTTTGAATATAAGACCGTACCCTTCCTCTGGAGATAGACCAAAAGTGAAGACAACGGGAAAGATTGTAAGCGCAGCGAGAATAGAGACGATAACAACCGAAAAGCAGACAACACCTGCTAGTTTGACGATGCTCTGATCTTTTTTCATATAACTCCCATAGCTGATCATGATCCCTTGCCCGATGCTCAAGGTGAAAAAAGCAAGTCCCAGAGCTTCTATGAGGCTGGAGAGTTTGAAATTAACCAGATTGGGATAGAAGACAAACCGAGCTGCCTTTCCAAACCCCTTTAGGGTGGTGGCATAGATAAAAAGGAGGGTTAACAAAACTAAAAAAGCCTTGGTCATCACTTTTGCCCATTTCTCGATCCCCTTGCGAATCCCCGATAACACAATGCTTACCGTGATTAGTGTGAGCAGAAAATGCCAAAAGAGTGAGATCTCTCCAGATGTTGACAGGTGAAAAAATGTCTGTGCTGGATCTTGAGATAGGCTTCGATCCCCCCCTATCAATGAGGTCAAGATGTAACTTAGCCCCCAACCAGAGATCACTGAGTAAAAAGACATGATCAGAAAAGAGGCTAAAACGCCAAACCAACCTGCCAACTTCCACCCAGATTTTTTTTTGTCCAAGAGTTCAAAAGCACCGACGGCTGCACGTTGCGTCTGTCTGCCAAGGACGAGCTCTGCAATGAGAAGAGGCAGACCAATGAGGATCAGACAGGCGAAGTAAAATAAGAGGAAAAGACCCCCGCCGTTCTGACCAACGGTGTAGGGAAATTTCCACAAGACACCAAGACCGATGGCTGAGCCGATGGCTGCCGTTAAGAACCCGAAACGGGAACTCCATTGTTCTCTAGTTTGGTTCATTTCAAACCCCTAATACAAAAAAGGTCTAAAGTAGAACAGGGACTATTGAGGATAGACCTAGGTAGGGTTGAAAAAAGGGGGCGGTAGACGAAGACAAAATCTCCTTAGGCCGGTTAAATCTAAGATTGTTCTAATCGGAATAGACACAACTCTATATTAACAGGGTGATTTGAATCAAGGGAAATGATTTTTCAAAGAGGTTGAAGTTCAAATCCGAAAGTGAGCATCTCGATCACGGTTTTTTCTAGTTGTTCGGGATTCTCAAATAGGGGAATAAGAGTTCTTTTCTCAATCCGCTCTTTGCCCATTTTTCTGTGCGCAATTAGGCTGTTTTTTTCAAATTTCAAGAGGGTGAACTGATGCTTTGAAGCGAAGATGCGAATCTGGCTTAAGTGTTTGAGCCAAATTGTGGGTGTGGGAAGCTTTCCAAATCTGTCCTCAAGTTCGTTGAAAAGTTCGGTTAACTCTTCTTTTGAGGAGATTTCCCCAAGTCTTTGATAGATCTCTACCCGCAGGTTTGTTTCGGGAATGTAGGTGCTGGGAAGGCAGGCTTCATATTCGAATTCTATCCGTGTATCGTAAAGAGTGAAAGGGTTTTTTTTTCTAAGTGTGTCGACAGCCCTTTTGAGCAATCTGCAGTAGAGGTGAAATCCAATGGAGGAGACGTTTCCCGACTGTTGTACGCCGAGCAAGTCACCAGCACCACGAATTTCTAAATCACGCATGGCCAGTTTAATTCCCCCTCCAAATCCTGAGGTTTCGACAAGTGATTGGAGCCGTTTGCGTGAAATTTCACTGAGCTCTCCCGATTTTGGAACGAGAAAGTAGGCATAAGCAGGTCTGTTCCAACGGCCCACTCTTCCGCGCAATTGGTAGAGGTCTGCCATTCCATAAGTGTCAGCGCGATCGATCAAGATGGTGTTGGCATTGGGGATATCGATCCCATTTTCAACAATGGTCGTTGCGACCAAAATAGCGATCTTTCCCTCTTTAAACTGATGGAATGTCTCATCAATGGCGCTCGATTCCATTTGACCGTGGACGACAGCAAGAGGGTAGGAAGGAAACTGTTTTTTCAGTTCCTCCGCAAACCGGTAGATCGATTCGATCCGATTGTGAATGACGTAAGCTTGTCCATCCCGTGCGAGCTCTCTTGCCAAGGCGTTTTGGATAACTTCACTCTCTTTTTCCGCTAAAATGGTTTTGATGGGAAGACGGTCATGAGGAGGGGTGTTGATCACCGACATGTCTCGCGCTCCGATGAGAGAAGAGTAGAGAGTACGCGGGATAGGCGTTGCTGAAAATGTCAGACAATCGATTCCGATGCTGATCTTTTTTAGATGCTCTTTTGTGCGCACACCAAACCGTTGCTCCTCATCGATGATCATTAACCCTAGATTTTTAAAGTTGACATCTTTGCTAATCATCCGGTGCGTTCCAAGCAAAATGTCGATTTTCCCTTGAGCGACCTCTTCGAGTCTTCTCTTGACCTCCTTTGGTCTGATGAAACGGGAAACGACGCTGATACGCACTGGAAACTCCTCCATTCTCTTGGAAAAAGTTTCGTAGTGTTGCATGGCTAAAACGGTTGTCGGAACGAGAACGGCGACCTGCTTTGCTCCATCAACAACCGCTTTGAATGCTGCGCGCATGGCGATCTCTGTTTTGCCATACCCCACATCGCCGCAGATGAGTCGATCCATCGCTTTTCCTGAAGTCATATCAGATTTGATCTCTTGGATCGTTTTGATCTGATCTTTCGTTTCAAAGAAGGGGAATGCAGCTTCAAACAGGATCATCTCCTCAGAATCATGAGCGTAGACAAACCCCCCTTTGACCTCTCTTTGAGCCTGGATCGATAGGAGATCACGCGCATAACCGACAATCGCTTTTTGCGCCTGAGTTTTGGCATTTTGCCATTTTTTTGTGCCAAGGGTATGAAGAACCGGTTTTTCCTCTTTTGTCCCGATGTAGTGACTGACCAGATGGGACTGGACAAGGGGGACGTAGAGTTTGCTTCCCCCTGCGTATTCGATGATCATAAACTCCCCTTCCTGACTTAAGTGGTTTTTTTGCGATTCGATGCCGAGAAACTTTCCGATCCCATTGTGAAGGTGGACGACAAAGTCCCCCTTTTCTAATTGGTGAAATGCAGGTGTCGATATGTGATGAGAACTGCGCCATTTTTCACGACGCACTTTGTACTTTTTGGTCAGTTCGGTGTAGGGAACAACGGTGAGATCGCCGAGAACAAAGCCGCTTGACAAATAGCCCTTGTGAAAGGTAGGTCTGTTTGGGGATGGGTATTTTTTTACCCTCTCTTTCAAGGTGCGCTCTTCGATTTCAGATTCGGTCAAAAAATGGAGCTTTTGTGCATTTTGAACAAGAACCTGAAGTCTGTCTGTCTGATCGACCCCATCCCAATAAGCGGTTTCGATTTTGAGAAAGGGGTGGCGAGCCCGTTTTGATTTGAGGGGTAGATTGAACATATCGATAGTGATCTCATTTTCCCGGGTCGCCGTTTCGAAAAGGTTTTCAAGCAATTGATTTGTGAAGTAGACTTTTTGGTGGTTAGAAGCGCTTTCAAAAAACTCTTTCAAAGTGAAGGTCAGAGAGGAGCGCACTCTGTGAAGCTCTTTGATAGAGATCCATTTGTCCTCGATGGCTAACAAATCGCTAAAGAGAATCACCGCCTCATCTCCGAGGTAGTCGAGCAATGCACAAGGGCTTTTCTCCTCTTGAATAAGTTTTAGCTCATCTACGGGTGTGATCATGACCTGCTCTTTTTGCTTGATCGATCTTTGGCTCATCGGATTGTAAGTACGGATCCCTTCAATCTCATCTCCAAAAAAATCGATCCTATAAGGATCATGGGCTGCAGGAGAGAAGAGATCGAGAATCCCTCTACGCATGGCAAACTCCCCTTTATCCTCTGCAACAGCCTTCTTTTTATAGCCGAGAGCACGTAGGAGATCAGGAATCGTTTCAAAGGGGATTGAATCCCCTATTTTCCATTTGACGAGGATTTTCTTTAGGGTGGTTGGATGGCAGACTTTTTGCAAAAGAGTCTGTATGGGAGCCAAAAGAATCACGGGCTCTTTTTGATTTTGCAGAGCGTCGAGGATTTCAAACCGTTTGCCTATGATGTCCGGACTGGGCCTGATTTTCTCTTCAGGAAATGTTTCCCAAGAGGGAAATGAGTAGACGGGGAAGGGGGAAAAATAGCTTAAGTCATCGATCAAGGGATCCTCCCTTTCACTTCCCGTGACGATCAAAATGTTCCGTTTTTTTGCAAGAGCGGCGCACAGAACCAGAATCGATTTGGGGGCATCCCAGACCCTCTCAAAAATCAGGGAAGATTCTTTTTGAAATTGCTCTTTAGTGCTCTGGAAAAAAGGGTGGGTTGCGATTTCATTCCACATAGGTTAAACAGGATAACATAAGAGACCCTTTTTACTTTGCTCTATTTTAAACGGCCTGTTTCCAACAGAGACTGAAGCTTCCAAAGAAGTGCGGAGAACGTGACTCATAAAATTTTTTTAATTGTTCGTTTTAAGCGTCCCCTTAATTACATCAAATAGGGTTGAAACGCCTTCTAAGTGAGAGCCTCCTGCATGGGCGATCCCCTTTTTTCCACCTCCAGAGCCGCCGATTTGATCAGCGAGCTGTTTGATCAAGGTGTTCGCATGAATCCCGCGTGCGATCAAATCGGATGAGACGAGCAAGAGCAAGTGGCAACGGCCCCTCTCTTTCCGATGCAGGAGAACGATTCCCGATTCAAGCTGTTTGATGAGGTTTTGTCCTAGCTCAAGCATCCCCTTTTTGCCCACCTCGATCGCTTCATTTAGAACAGTGACACCATTGACTTTTTGGGTTTTAGTGGCGAGTGATTGGGTCAGGGCGGAGAGCTCTTTTTTTCGCAGGAGAGTCACTTGCTCTTTGAGATGCGCATTCTCTTTTATCAGCGACTCCGCAGCCTCTGCTAGTTTTGATGGAGAAGATTTTAAGGTTCTCGATAGAAGGGCTATCCGATTTTCAAGTTGATCGCGCAGCCCTTCTGCATGAAACCCAGTGAGAGCTTCAATACGACGGATCCCTTTTGCAATACCTGTCTCTTTTGCAATGCAAAAAAGGCCAATGGCCGCCAAACTTTTAACGTGGGTTCCTCCACAGAGCTCTTTTGAATAGCTGTCAATGTCGACAACGCGCACTTTTTTCTCATATTTATCTTCAAAGAATTTTTTAATTTGAGGATCCTTGCTTGCCTCTTCAAAAGGGATCTCATAGGTCTTCACATTTTTATTTTCCCAAATCTTTGCATTGACAAGCTGTTCAACCTCTCTAATCTCTTCTCGCGAAAGAGCCTTGTGGTGGTTAAAGTCAAACCTTAGACGGTTGGGCTCGACAAGTGATCCCGCTTGGCGGATATGAGGGCCGACCACTTTTTGTAAAGCGTAGTGAAGAAGGTGGGTTGCCGTATGGTGCTTGGCAATCTCAAACCGCCTATCAGCATTGACCTGTGCGGTTGTTATAGCTTCGACTTTGATCGCCCCTCCTTCTAGAAATCCCATGTGAGCAATGACCCCTGGGTAGGGAGTTTGGCAGTCAGTCACTATAAAACGTGCCTTTGCCTGTTCGAGTTTGCCGCTGTCACCCACCTGTCCCCCTTTTTCTGCATAAAATGGGGAGCGATCTAGGATCACAACCCCTTCCTGCCCTTCCCGCATTGTGTCAACAAGGGAGCCGTCGACGATCAAACCTTTGATGGTGGCTTTAGTTTGCATCTCCCGATAGCCGACAAATTTGGTGCCCCCATGCTGATGAAAAGCGCTCTCGTAGAGTCTTTCTTCAACTTTTAGCCTCTCTTTTTTTCTCAATTGACGTGAACGCTCTTTGGCTTTTTTTTCGAGCGCATGGTACTTATCAATGTCGATAGGCAAGTGCGCATCTTTGGCTATGAGAAGGATCTCATCTAGAGGAAAACCGAAAGTATCTTTGAGCTTGAAGGCCTCCTCACCGCTGATCTCTTTTCGTCCCTCCATTTTTCCCTGATCAATCATGCTACTCAGGAGGGTCTCCCCTTTGGAGAGGGTGTGAAAAAAACTCTCTTCTTCCACCGTAAGGATCTCTGCAATCCGAGGCTCTGCAACTTTTAATTCGTGAAAATCTTCTCCCATCATCTCAATAAGGGTTGGGAGGATCTGTGCGAGGAAGGGCTTGTGAAGACCGAGCACCCGTCCGTAGCGGATCGCGCGACGCAAAATCTTGCGTAAAATATACCCTCTCTCGGTATTGCTTGGGTGCGCTCCGTCTGCGATGGCAAAAGCCAAGGAGCGAATGTGATCAGCAATCACATAGAAAGCAGGGGCTCTTCTTTTATCATTGGCAGAATATTTTTTGCCCGCGACCGATTCAATCTGCTCGATGAGCGTTTTAAAAATCTCAGTTTGAAACACATTAGATGCTCCCATCATGAGCATGAGAATTCTTTCAAGTCCAGCGCCAGTGTCGACAGATTGCTCTGTAAGGGGGGTCATGCGACCCGATTCGTCCTTCTCAGATTGCATGAAAACGAGGTTCCAAAACTCTAAAAACCTCTTGCCTTCCACATCTTCATGGATCGCGTTTGCAGAGCCGCACTGAGGATCCAGATCAAAAAAAAGTTCTGAGCAAGGACCGCAAGGTCCTGTCTCGCCCATAGACCAGAAATTGTCCTGATCTCCCATGCGGGAGATTTTTTTCTCATCTACAAGCATTTTCCATAGCTCATAGGCTTCGTCATCCTTTTTGTGAACAGAAACAAACAACCTCTCTTCGGGAAAGTTCAAGACAGAAGCTGCAAATTCAAAAGCAAAAGTGATCGCCTCTTTTTTGAAATAATCACCAAAAGAAAAATTGCCGAGCATCTCAAAAAAGGTCATATGCCGTTGAGTGTGGCCCACATGATCGAGATCGTTGTGCTTACCACCAACACGAATGCATTTTTGTGCGGAGACAACGCGCCGATCGTCGTTAGGCCTTCTTCCCAGAAAAATCTCTTTGAACTGATTCATTCCAGCATTGACGAAAAGCAAGGTGGGATCTTGATCTGGCACCGTCGGCGAGGAGGGGACAAGGGTGTGCCCTCTCTTTTTAAAATACTCAAAAAACTTGTTGCGAACAGTTCGAGTTAACATTTTCTAAACGTAAAAAATCGAATAAAAAAAATTTTCTAATGTCCTATTAGGATTCTCGGCGTTATTAGGGTTCTCGGCGTTATTGCCCATGGCTTTGTCAAGTCTTGCAAAGCAGTTTTTGCGTGGCAACAAATTTCTTTATAAAGGCATAAGAGTCGATTTTTTTGGTAATTCTGTATGCAAGAGATAAAGGGGAGCGTGGCGAGCGTCGAGTCAGTGAAATTCCATTTACGAGCATACTCTATGATTTGTAGACACAACGATGAATCTATTTTATATCTCATATAGGTATAGATTTCTCTGCTAGGTCTTGATCCTTTATCAAGAAGTCCCTTTTCGATAAGCTTTTTTTCAAACCTTGAGAGGGTTGCCAACTTAGTTTCATGTTCCTTTATTTCTTTTTCGAGCTCTCGATT
>JANQSR010000134.1 GCA_028279205.1 Simkania sp. | reverse complement strand
GATCGAGCTTATGGAGAGGCGTTCCTGGGCGGCAAAGCGCAAGAGCTGCCGCTTTTGCCTCCTCTACCACTTGATAGAGGGTTTGAAGCTGCTTAGATCCTCCTCCTTTAAAAAAGAGAGTGCGCGTCATATCACTTGCGTAGTCATCCAAACAGACACCAAGATCCATCAAGACAATATCCCCTTGAGATAGTTTTTTCCCCCCCGTCTGGTAATGGGGCAACGCTGAACCTGACCCAAAGGCAACGATGGGGGGAAATGAGAGGGACTCAGCTCCCTGCTTGCGACAGTAAAGCTCAAATTCCCAAGCGATCTCCTTCTCTTTGATCCCGACACGCAATTTTTTCTTGACATGGAGAAACCCCTTCCAGAGCAGCTCAGCACTTCTTTTGATCCTCTCTAACTCATACCGATCTTTGATCTCGCGAAGCCTTAAAATGGGGCGGTCGAGCGGCTTGAGCTTGATAGGTGGAAACCCTTCGCTTCTTTTTTGAGCCGCTTTTAGTCTCTTCTTAAGAGTTGCAACGCTTAAGTAAGAGGCATTGACATCGAAGCCGACTGTTTCAATCCCTTTCCAATAACAGGGGGCAAAGAGAGACGCGTCCTCCCTTTTTTGCGCCGTGCAAGCAGCCGTTTTTTGCGCAGCTTCCGTGTAGCGCCCATCAACAAAAAGGGTGACATTTTTTCTATCAATGAGCAAAAGGCCAGAAGAGAGGTGGATTCCAGCAAGGTAAAAAATATTGGTCGGATCTTCACACACATAAGCATCAACTCGCCAAAACTTAAGCTGCTCTTGCACCTTTTTTTGCCTTTTAAGAAAAATAGTTTTTGATCTGATCACGACTCAAATAGAGATAGGTTGGTTTCCCCGTAGGCCCATAGTGGGGAGATTTTGTTTGGAAAAGCTTTTTAACAATTGCCTGAGCATACTCCAAAGAGTAGCTCCTCTTTTGCGATTTTGCAAAACAAACCACCTTCAAAGCCAACTTTTTTTTCTGCTCTTTTTCCAAATAACTCTCAGCTCCAGACTGCTCTAAAGTGGGCAGAAGCTGCCTAATGAGAGAGGCTAAATCCTCTTGATCTAAATGGGGATCGATGGCATCTATCACAAAAGCCTTATCTCCAAAAGGGCGGATCCCAATTCCTATCTTCTCAAATGTTTCGAGGTGGGATGTGATCTGCTCTTTTTCATGCAAGGCGCACTCAAATGTGACTGGTAAAAGGAGAGTTTGCATCTCTTTTCTCTTTTCAAAACGATCCATGATCGCCTCAAAAGCGATCAAAGAGTCTGCAATTTGCAAGTCGACGAGAATGATTCCCCCCGCCTCAAATGAAGAGAGGGAGGGGAGCTGAGAGTCTAAGATTAGATAGTGGGAAAAAAAACCGATGATGGGTAGCTCTTGGGCGATAAGAGAAGGGGGCTCCTCCCTTTTTTCCTCTCTAAGCAGATAATCGCTCTCTTTGTGATCTACCCAAGAATGCCTCTTCTCAAAACTCTTTTTGGCTGAGACGGCGACTACTTGCCCCTCTTTTTTTTGAAACGTTTGCAAAAGGGCGCGCTGCAAAAAGTCTCCGATCACCTCCGTTTTTAAAAGGCGGATCTCCTTTTTCTGAGGGTGAACATTCACATCGATCCAATGGGGAGGAAGCTTGAGATGCAAAACAAACAGAGGATGGGTATGGGGGGCAAGTTGGGTTCCGTATCCCTCTTCGATTCCCTTGGCTATAGCGATCGATTCAATAGCGCGCTCATTGACAAAGAGGTATTGCCCCGTCCGATTTTTACGCGCTCTTTGCGCCGTTCCAATAAACCCGATGACCTCACACCCACCCTCTTTTAAGTGCAAAGGGGTAACCTCTTCTAAGAACTGACCTCCTAAAACCTTTCCGATCACCTGTCTCATCGCTCTTTCTTCCACCTCAGAGGAGCGTCCAAAAGAGGAGAGAAGCTCCCTTCCATCGGCGACATACTTGAGCTCTAAAAAAGGGTAGGCTAAGGCCAGTTTTGTGATCATCTTCAAAATGGCATTTTGGCTGCTCATCGCTGATTTTTGAAATTTTAAGCGGGGCAAGACGTTGTAAAAAAGCGCGCAAACTTCAACCGTGCTGCCTCGACTTCGAGCAGCCGTTTTCACCGAAAGCAGACTTCCTCCCTCTGCAATGAGGTGGGCTCCCCCTTCTCCCTGAGAGGAGATAAGGGAGAGTTTCGAAATGGCAGAGATTGAAGCAAGAGCCTCCCCACGAAATCCCATCGATAGGATTGACTCCAAATCGGCAGCCTTTCTGATTTTTGAAGTTGCATGCCTTTCCAAACAGAGGTGCATATCCTCAACGCTCATCCCTTCCCCATTGTCACTCACACAGATTTTCTCAAACCCCCCCCTTTCTATTTCAACGACCACCCGATCAGCTTTTGCATCAACACTATTTTCAATGAGCTCTTTGACAACGCTTGCTGGATTTTCGACCACCTCACCAGCCGCAATCTGATTGATGGTCTCTTTGGTAAGAAGCTGAATGTGACCCACTATTTTTCCCCTTAGATTTAAATCAAAATACCCATTTTAATCTTTGAAGTAGTTTCCCGCATCATCCCTCTTTAGCCAGCAATTCCCCATCAAGATTTTTTAGGGGGAAATAAAAAAAAACTTTTCGTAAACTCTTTTCGAATGATCAACCAAGTTTGGTAGTAGAAATGAAGTTTAGAAAACATTTAAGAGCAGAAAATTTGATTCGCTGCGTGCGTCAATTTTTTCAAAAAACATGCGATTTACACTCAAAGAAAGCTAAAATTTCGACTTTCGATTGTCTGATGGCTTGTTTTGGGGTTTTTAGCTTAAAGTGGAGGTCTCTCTTAGTTTACGAAGAAAATCTGAAAGCAGAAACAACTCTTCATAGCTTTAAATCTCTGTACGTCCTCAAAAACTCATGGCATTACTGTACTTCCCGTGAATCGCGTAAGGAAATTTATGATTGGAAAGTGGCACTTCGATAGCGCTCTCGAATACG
>JANQSR010000119.1 GCA_028279205.1 Simkania sp. | reverse complement strand
CTTATTAAAGGCACAGGGGTCTTATTTTGCTGGTTTTTTTTGATCAAAGCTGAGAAGGGATCCAGGCACATCCTTTCTAACTTGGGGAATTGCTGGTAGTATAGACAAGAAGTTGACTTTAGCCTAAGAAATTGCTAAGCTGTTGCGAGTCTCACGCAGGCTTGCGCAAACAAGAGGTGGATGGTGTCTGAAGAGAAACTACTTGCTAAAAGAAAGAAGTACCAGTACGGTTTTAAAACCAAAATTGAGTCTAATACTTTTTCGAAGGGTCTCGATGAATCGGTCGTACGTGCCATTTCGAAAAAAAAGCAAGAGCCTCCCTTCCTTTTAGACTTTCGTCTAAAGGCATTTCGCAAGTGGAAGAGCATGTCGCCGCCCAATTGGGGTAAGTTGAACATTGACCCCATTGATTTTCAGAAAATCCGCTACTACTCTGAGCCTAAAATCAAGCAACGATTGGAAAGCCTCGACCAGGTAGATCCTGAAATTTTACGCACCTTCGACAGACTCGGCATCCCCTTGGAAGAGCAAAAGAGGCTATCCAACGTCGCCGTTGATGTGGTCTTTGACTCTGTCTCCTTGGGAACAACGTTTCACAAAACTCTCAAAGAGTCAGGCGTTGTCCTCTGCTCAATCTCGGAGGCTATTCAAAAATACCCCGAGCTCATCGAGAAATATTTGGGAACGGTGGTGCCGATTTCTGATAATTTCTACGCCGCTCTCAACTCGGCTGTTTTTTCAGACGGCTCTTTTGTCTACGTGCCAAAAAATGTCAGGTGCCCTGTGGAACTTTCGACCTACTTTCGGATCAATGAGAAGGAGACGGGACAGTTTGAACGCACGCTCATTATCGCCGAAAAGGGGTCTTGTGTGAGCTACTTGGAAGGGTGCACAGCCCCGGCTTTCGACTCTAATCAATTGCATGCGGCGGTTGTCGAACTCGTCGCATTTGAGAAGGCAGAAATCAAATACTCAACGGTTCAAAATTGGTACGCAGGCGACCCTGTGAGTGGAAAAGGGGGCGTTTACAACTTTGTAACCAAGCGGGGAAAATGTGCGGGCAAAAAGTCTAGGATCTCTTGGACGCAGGTTGAAGCGGGAGCTGCCATCACGTGGAAATATCCGAGCTGTATCTTGCAAGGGGAGGAATCGGTCGGAGAGTTTTACTCTGTCGCGCTTACCAATGGGAAAATGCAAGCAGATACGGGAACCAAGATGATCCATCTTGGCAAGAGAACCAAATCGACGATCATCTCCAAGGGGATTTCTGCAGACGAGTCGCACAACACCTATCGAGGGCTGGTGCACATCGGCTCAAAGGCTGAAGGAGCGCGCAACTTTACGCAGTGCGATTCGATGCTCGTGAAGGATCAGTGCTCGGCTCACACATTCCCTTACCTCGAAGTGCACACTCCGAATGCAGAATTAGAACATGAGGCTTCGACATCGAAGATTAGCGATGAGCAGCTTTTCTATTTGCAATCGCGTGGGCTTTCAAAAGAGGATAGTGTGCACATGATCGTCAACGGATTTTGCAAGAGGGTGATCAAGGAGTTACCCCTTGAGTTTGCTGTCGAGGCGCAGAAACTTTTAACACTTAAACTAGAAGGGAGTGTTGGCTGATGTTAGAAATAGAAGCTCTTCACGTTGAAACTGCAGACAAACCGATTCTCAAAGGGTTTTCCCTTGAGGTTAAACCTGGAGAGATCCACGCCTTGATGGGGCCTAACGGCTCGGGCAAGTCGACCCTTGCAAAAGTTTTGGCAGGACATCCTGGCTACAACATGACCTCTGGCTCGATCCGTTTTAAGAGCAAAGATCTTGCAGAATTAGAGCCCGAGGAGCGTGCCCATCTGGGGCTTTTCTTGGGGTTTCAATACCCAGTCGAAGTTCCTGGGGTTTCAAATAGGGACTTTCTGTATGAAGCTCTCAATGCGAACCTGAAAGCGAACGGGAAAGAGACTCTTTCGAGCGAAGCATTTCAAACATTGCTGCAAAAGAGAATGGGAGAGATGCAGATCGACCAAGAACTTGGAGAGAGAGATCTCAACGCCGATTTTTCGGGAGGAGAGAAGAAACGGAACGAGATCTTACAGATGGCGATCTTGGATCCCTCTTTGGCTATTTTAGATGAGACTGACTCTGGTCTAGATATCGACGCTATGAAAATGGTAGCCAAAGGGATTATGCAGTCCATTAAGAAAGAGCAGAGTTTGCTACTGATCACACACTACCAAAGGCTTCTCGACTACATCAAACCCCACTTTGTTCACGTCGTCTTGGATGGAAAGATTCAAAAATCGGGAGGAGCCGATCTCTCGCTCACTCTCGAGAAGAGAGGGTACGATTGGCTGTGAACACCCCCCTTTCCCCACTAAAAGAGGTTAAAAAATGACCCTTCTTCTGCAAAAGGCGATCAAGAATCGGAAAGCTTGGGCGAAGTGGCCAGGGTTTCCCACACGCAAGGCTGAGGCCTTCCGTTATCTCTCACTCAAAGAGCTCGAGGAAAATAGCGACTTGATTCCGAGATCTATCCATTTTGATTATGAAGAGATCGAGCCGTTGATCATCCTCCCCCTTGAAAGAGCTCAAAAAATTTATGGCCCTTTTCTCGAGAAGAGAACCTCCCTTTTGCTCCGCAAAGAGAAAGACCCCTTTTTTTTACTCAACCAAGCGGTCGGAGTCGAAGGGCTTTTTATTTATGTTCCTCCAGAGGTCAGGTGTGATCAGGTGCTAAAAATCACAAGCTCTATCCCCAAGGGCTCTATCGTCCATCCGAGGATCGAAATCTTTCTAGGAAAGGGGGCGCACCTTTCTACGATTTTTGAGACTGAAGGGGATCAGTTTTGGAACAACGGAAACCTCAACGTTACGGTAGCCGAAGGGGCTAAGTACACGCACTACGATATCGCCAATCGCCCTTATCCAAACGGCTGGGATTTTCTCTCTTTGCAAGCAGAGGTCAAAGAGAAAGGCGCATTAAATTACTTCTCATTTGCAAAAGGGGGGCGCGTTCAGAGAAGAGATTTTTCTATCTCTTTGAGCGGAAAAGAGAGCAAGGCAGACCTCAAAGGGATCTCCCTTCTAAAGGGTAAGCTGGAAGGGCATGTGCATATTCGGATCGACCATCAAGCTCCCCAAACAGAGTCGAACCAGCTCTTCAAGCATGCTCTATCAGAAAGGGCGCGCTCGAGCTTTGAAGGCAAGATCTACGTCGACCAGATCGCACAAAAAACCCAAGCCTACCAACTCAACAACAACCTGATTCTAGGAGAGAGAGCGGCCGCTTTTAGCAAACCGAATCTGGAGATTTTTGCAGACGATGTCAAAGCTTCACATGGGGCTACCATCTCAAAACCCCGCTTAGAAGAGCTCTTTTACTTGCGCTCCCGCGGCCTTGATGAACCCAGAGCAAAGAGCCACCTGGTCAGAGGGTTTTGCCAAGCTATTCTAGAAGAGATCCCCCTCTCCCCCCTCGCCCTAAAGCTAAGGCAAGAGATCGATGACTACCTGTCATAGCAAAGAGCAAGTGCTCGATGCCCCGTTTCTAAAGCGGCATTTCCCGATGCTCACAAAAAAAGTGGGTGGCCACCCCATGGTTTATCTGGACACAGCTGCCACAGCCCAAAAACCGCACGCCGTCATCGACGCTATTTGCCGCTTCTACAAAGATGAGTATGCAACGGTGCATCGCGCCGTTTATAAAGCGGCTGAAAAGGCGACCAACTTGCAAAGCGGAGTGAGAAGAAAGATAAGCCGCTTTATCAACGCCAAGCAAGTAGAAGAGATCGTTTTCACCAAAGGGACAACCGAATCGATCAACTTGGTCGCCCACTCTTTTGCAAAACGTTTTATTAAAGCGGGAGATGAGATCTTAATCTCCGAGATGGAGCACCATGCCAATATCGTCCCCTGGCATCTCGTCTGCCGAGAACGGGGAGCCATTTTAAAAATCATTCCGATTACCGACTTGGGAGAGATCGATCTGCTCGCATTTCGGACGCTTTTAAGCCCAAAGACCAAACTGGTCAGTCTCTGTCACGTTGCCAACACAACGAGCACCTTTGCTCCGATCTGGTGAGCTTCTAAAGCGATCCTCTTGATCGGGTTGATAGTGCCCGTTGT
>JANQSR010000115.1 GCA_028279205.1 Simkania sp. | reverse complement strand
GCTTTTTTTACAAAAGGAGCGACTCGGTTGGCTACTTCTCTTGAAATAGACTTAGGGTTTTCTTCTTGAATTTTTTCTAGTTTGGCTTGGCAGCTATAGACCGCTTCTCTAAACGCTTCAAGCACCCTTTCCACCCCTTTTAAGGATTCAGGATCTTGTTTTTCTGAGAAATAACTGATCTGATAAGAGAGGTCTTCGAGATCGGGCAGAAACTTTTCGTTTAGAATATGGTCAATTTTTTTCGCATGACCTGAAGATGGCTCTTCCGCTAGCATTTCCTGTCTTCTACTATATTCTTGTAAGAATTTAAGAAACGTTTTGTTTAGTGAATTGAGCTCTTCAATCTTCTTTGAAGGATCGTTGGTATCTTTAAATCCTTTAAGAGATTTGTCCATCTTTTCGAAGAAATTTGATTTGTATCCATTCCTTTGGAAAACTTCAACTCCCAAAAAATCGATCATATGAGAAACAGGACAGGCAAGATTCGAATCTGATATTTTTTGTACAACTTGCTCCGTCCCTTTTTTGATGACCTGGCTTGCTTTTTCTGAGAGCCTCTTCTCGGTTTCCTGGTACTTTACCTTAACCGCAGATTTGATATCATCATCGGATGGGTAATTTTTATCTGTTTGCTCTTTTTGCCTTTGTGTGCGCAAAAGCTTTAGATCTTCGAGAATTGGTTTATAGTCGATATCTCTTCTACATACAGACAAATCGTTTAGATCAATTTCCTCTTTAGGCTCGAACCTCTTCTCTGTAATTTCAAACAGATTCTCCAGATCGAAATCGTTTATTTCACGCCCAAGGTGGGACTCAACTTCCAACAGAGAGATTAGACCAGAGAGACTTGGTTGGCGATCGAACTTTTCTTCAATTTGAAAAAGACGTGTTAGATTAGAAATGTCTGGTTTGTGGCCAAGTTTTTTTTCAATCGCAATTAATTTTTTAAAGTGAGTAGACTCTAATTTAATTTTAGGTTTATAACTCCCTTCTAGACAGCTTTTCACTCCTTCTTCGATCTCATACAGATACTTGAGATCTTCGTCGCTCACCTCACGATTGAGGATCTTCTTAATTGCAAACAGATAGGTCAGATCGGCATCCTCCACTTTACGACCAAGCTTTTCTTCAAATTTTATCTGATCCGCTCGAGAATAGTACCCGCGGATCGGTGACCGTTGGGCGTAAGCGTCATTTGCCATCCTGAGAAATTTCAAAGCGAGTGTTCTTGCGTTCTCTCTCTTTAGGGTTGATTCGTATCCAACCATCAAGCTTTCAGCAGCCGCTTCAATAAAAGAGCTCTTCTCAATCATCAGTTCTTTGAGTCCTTTAAGAAGAAACTCTGTCAGTTTAGACCCATTTGTTGTTGCTAAGAACTGACCATCAGGGACTAATTGCTTATCCTCTTCGACCAGCTTTAAGCCGTGAGAGACGAACGAGACAAACGTCTTTTTTGCAACCATCCGCCCTTCTTGGTATTTTTTACTTGTCCCTAACCCTTCATCCAGAGACTTTTCTAATTCATCGAGTTGTTCGATAAGGAATTCATCAATGACACTCGCATATTCTGATCTGTTATAGATTGAGTCTCCTATGGAAGTGAAGGCTTTGTGAGGAGCTTCAAAATAGAGAAGCAGCTTTTTTAAAACGGGGCAAAGAACAAAGTCAATGAATTTCTCGAAACCTTTTGACAAAGATTCTCCGAGACCAAGTAGAATGAGAGCTGGTTTGGAAGTAACCTCTCTTGCCTTATCTCCGATCCTTTTTGAAAAAAACCCATCAAATGTGAAAAAGGAATCAAAGGCGCATTTGGTTGTCTGTTCAATAAGCTCTCGATGAGTGTAGCCTCCATTCAAAGCAGGGGCTTCTAGACTGTGTGCCATTGCCTCTTTTTTAATCGTGGATCCTTTGCCTTCTCTCCATTCCTTTAACGAGATGAGATGAGCCTTGAAACATTCTTCTGTCTTTTCAATGAATGAGAGTTGTGTCGATCCAAGTGGGCTGCCTTTTGATAGCGAGACTGTTTCAGAGAAATATTTTACAAAGCGAGAAATCGTCGTCTCTAGGAAAAGATTTACCCCCCAGGAAAAAATCGACATCGTCAATTTCAAGAAGGGTTTTTTTACGAAGCTAATATCCTCTCTCTTATCGATCTTCTTTTTTAGCTCCGAAAGAAAGGTCTCTTTTTGATCTGTAACCTTTGCTCTATCAACAGACTCCATGATTCTCGCGTAAACATCTTCCTCTTTGGAAGGATCTTCACCAGGTTTGGAATAAAACACCCTGAACATAACAAAAGAGCCGACTTGCAAAACCAACCTATCCTGTTCTTGTTTGATATCATGACTGTGACTGTTTTCTAAGAAGAGAGTATCAGCTTGAAAAAGGGTCTCTTCTTGCCTATTTATGATTTGCTCAAGGGTATTTGCTTGAAGGTTCACCTTCTCTTCTAAAAGGTGACTTTCTTCGATCCTCTTTTTAAATTCACAAAGAGCCGAAATGGGCCTCTGTTTGAAATTCTCCCGAATGAGTTTGAGTCTTTCTGCTAATTTGCTATTGGATGAAGGGGGGAGCTCTTCTCGTGCATGTTCATAGAACAAATCGATCCATTGCAAAAACGATTCGGAGATTCGATCTATCACCCCCTCCTCTATCTCCTGATTTTTTGGATCCTGCTTGAAGAAATAGATAGCATCATCGATCCTCTCCATGATCTTTCGCGGATCATCCACACGCTTTTCCAGATTTTTTGCCAAGTCGGATAGTTTTAAACAGATTTCCCGTTTTATTACTCTTTCCAAAAGAGCTTTTTCTTGCTCATCTGTGAGTGGCTTAAAAGTATTTCCAGAAGCTTCTAAATAGAGATCAGGCATCCTCCTTTTGATAAAATCTAGGACAGATTCTTTTATTCCCTTTAAGTAATTTTGCAAGGTTTCTGGCTGGTTTTTTGAATAAAAAAAGGCTTCAATCCCTTTGAGCTCAGAGCTGCTTAATTGGTCAACATGACGAAGTGCTCGGATTAGATTCTCTTTTTTAACCTTGGGAAGAGTCGAGTCGTTATCTTTTTCGTAAAGTGTTATCAGATCGATTAAACGTTTGAGTGGGTGCTCTTCAACTTCTAAAGAGGGAGAGGGCGAAGATGGTGTGGACAAACTTATGAATCTTGAACGAAGGGAAGTTGGATCATTGAGCTTCTCTTCAAGAAACCTCTGGGCTTTTTCAAAGAGTGCTTCTAAAGATTCAGCTGAAAAATCTTGTGAAACCAAAGACTCTTCTAATTCTTTTTTTAAGTCTAGAATAGGTTGAAGATAGCCCTTAAATGACTCTGGTACTCCATTGGTTATTTCTGAAACCATTTGACCAATGAATGAGAGAGCAGTCTTCGCTTCGCGTTGAATTTCTTCGGAATTTCCTTGATCGAAGGCTTTTTTTAACCTCCCCCAAGTCTCTTCTAACTCGCCCATACCCTTCCTAACAGGCCTGATAACCCCATTAAATAGTTTGGCACCCCAATAAAGATCCGCGACAGTCGATGCTGCTACACGGAAGGGGGATGTTATATACGATGCTCCTTGATAGACGGGGGATGGTGTATATTGATAAAAGAAATCTGAAACTCTATTAAGCATTGAGAGAATCCTTATTTAGAAATAGCAATTTTTAATATATATTTATATTAAAACAGATTCGAATTAAATGAAATTAAAAAAAAAGATTAAATGAAAATAAAAAAAAGATTAACAGTTTTTTGCAGAACTCCTAAAAATCATCAAATTTCGAGTTTCTATATGAGAAGGGGGCGCTTTTCCAGTAAATACCAAAAAATTTAACATTTAGAGCTTTTTTATATGCAAGCAAAAAGTGCATATTCCTGAAATGGTACGTCCTTAAAAACTCATGGCATTACTGTAATCCCTGTTGTCAGTGCCTCGTAGGCTTTGAGCACCCGCTCTTTGCCTGTTTGTGTAACCACCGATGCTTCCTTGACTTAAGGTCTATAGTGACCATATTGCTTTTCGAACTTGAGATTTCTTTTTCGACTTCTTCCGTTGATGCTCTCAATTTTCTCAGCCGCCTTTCCATGTGAACCCAGCAGGTAGCAGGCCTAAGGATAGCAAATTGACCCGCGCGGGTCGTGAAATGAGGACTTGATCAGCTTTGAGGGTATCGGTTCAGTGGGGGTGGTCTTTTTTATGCAGATCGTGGATTTTAAGGGGCTAGACTGGTCAAAAGTGCCTATTTTTGGCATGTTTTGGGTCAAAAAATACT
>JANQSR010000109.1 GCA_028279205.1 Simkania sp. | reverse complement strand
CCTTCAGTAAGAAGGAAATAGCGGTACTTTTGCGCTTTTCCATTCTCTATCTTTTATAAAAAAGTGAAAGGAGACATTTCGACTTTATCGCCATTCTTTTCTATAAGCTCGATGCTTTGCACCCTTTCTATCTTCTTTCTTCTCTCTTTGATATTCTTACTATTCAGTTTGTAAATCTCTTCGAGCTCAAATTCCTTATAAGGAGACCCTTCTTTTTTGTCGGCTTCAATCAATGCTTGTCTGAGAGTGACCCGTTCTTTTGTATTTTCTTCTGTTTTTATCAGCGTTACTTCCCGGTTAAGCTCAATAATAGCGATCATGCAAGCAACTTTTGAGTAGCTTGAAATCTCTTTAATCTTTTCTTCAAGCTCCTTTTTCTTTTTTTGATAAGTCATAGCTAGTTGATCTTCTTGGTCGGCCAAGTCTGATAGACGCTTGTAAAGCCTCATTTTTTTATCCTCTATGAGATAGTGAGAGGCTAAAATCTCTTTGAGAGTTTTACTCCCCCTTCTATTGAGCCTGCCCTGTTTGTCAACCATCCTGTATTTGGGTTCTGAAAGTGTTTTTGGAAGGATGTTTTTGATAAAGTGAAGGGGGTCGGGATCGTCGTTTAGTATTTCTCCAGCCCGCATTACAGACTGAAGCGGGTCTATGCCGTTGAGAATACCGATGGAATCAGTAGTATATATAGATCGGACCGCGCAAGGAACCACTTGATCGATCACCTTTTTTAACTTTTTTGCAATCTCTTTTAAACTTTGTTCATGCCTTTCCAAATATCTTATGGCCACCTCTTCGCTCATCTGTTGACCGCCCTCTTCCGCTTTCTCAGTCAAAAGACGGATCCACTCCTCCTCTACCGTCAAATTGTAAAATTCGGATCTTTTGTTTCGATGAACTATTAAAGTGTGGATTTGAGGGTTGCCCTCCTTATCAGGGCCTACGAAGAGATCAATGGGATCTTGCGTTTGAATGATTTGCAAAAACTGCTTGAGTGCGTCGTTTAAGTTTTCCTGCTCAGCCTTTTGACTGATATCGACCCGCCGCGTGGCTCCATCATCCCCAATTCCGAGTTTTTTCTGCACAAATCCCTTAACATCGATAGACTCCTCCAGGGGTCTTTCAAGCATCTCAACCTGAAGGTCTTCTGGGCTTCTGCGCATCTCTACATCGAAAGTCGAATCTAGTCTTTTTTGTGCTTCCACATCAATTATCGATTCTAACTCATTGGAAGTATGTGTATTGCGTGTAGACTCGGAGGAGTTTTCAGGATTGATCTGAACGTTGATGACCGATTCTAATCCTGCGGTGGGGTTTGAAGAGCTCATAGAATAACTTTTGTTACTTGTTTGAATTAAATTTATTATTTATCTAATCTCATTTTAATTATAAGTTAAAAAACAATGAATTTAAATATAAGATAATTTTTTAAATTGAAATTATTGACCTATCTTTTTAATTATCAGTTTTTTGTGGATAATTCAAAAACATTACATTATTAATTTAAGGGTAGGTTCAAACAGGAATGGAGCGTTTAACACCCGGAAAAAAGATCGACGATCTCTTGGGAGTTTTTGGCTTTTAAAAGAGAGCGGAGCCTCTCTTCATTCTTGACGGCCTCTGTGAGCCTTGAGAGAATCGACAAGTACTCTGTCTGTTGATCCTTTGGTCCGCCAATCATAAATATGAGTTTGACAAAAGAGCGATCGATCACTTTCCAATCTTCGATCCCCTCTTTAGATTTTTGCACTCCCACAGCTAGAAAAAAATGACTTAAGCCCTCTAAGCGGGCGTGGGGAATCGCCACCCCCATTCCAATGCTTGTTGTAACAATTTTTTCCCGCTTTAAAACAGCCTCAAAAAATAGCTGAGCATCTGGGATTTTTCCCGAACTGGCAAGAGCTTTTACGAGCGTTCTGAGGGACTCATCGCGACGGTTTGAGTTTAAAAAACAGACGACCCCGTCCTCTAAAAGTTCAGAGAGTTTCATGTTTTCTCCTTTCTTAAAAAGGCGATTAATGCGTTCCAGTATGGCCAAAACTTCCTGCTCCTCTTTGTGTTGTCTTTAACATTTCTCGGGGGTCAAATAGCGCTCGCACAATCGGAGCCAGCACGATCTGTGCAATGCGCATAAAAGGGGTGATGGTAAAGGGTTTATCTCCAAAGTGTATGAGAATGATCCCCAGCTGACCTCGATAGTCGGAATCAATCGTTCCAGGTGAGTTGAGCACCGTGATTCCATGGTCTAGGGCTAGACCGCTACGCGGTCTGACCTGAATCTCAAACCCTTTGGGAATCGCAAAGGAGAGGCCTGTTTTGATGAGTTTGCGCTCTTTGGGATAGATTAAAATAGGCTCTTCTATGTAGGCTCGCACATCAGCTCCAGAGGCCTCTTCAGATGCGTAAACGGGAAGGCAGTCTTTCTCTTTGATCAGGGTGGGAATGGTTTGATCTCTCATACGTCCTCTACTTTGCAACCAACTTCAATCTTGTTTTTTTCTCTCGCTTCAGAAAAGGGGACTAAACCACTCAACTTCTCTCCTTCCGACCTCTCTTCAAAACTTCCCTTTTCGATATCTAGGGGGGAAGTAGACCCATTGCACAAAAAACGGAGAAAAAACACAAGCTTTTCTTTTAGCTCTTCCCTTCTAACAATCAGATCGATCATCCCTTTCTCAAGAAGAAATTCCGATTTTTGAGCAGAATCGGGCAGTTTTTGTCCAATTGTTTGCGCAACAACACGGGGGCCTGCAAAGCCGATCAGAGCCTCAGGCTCTGCAATCATAAGATCACCGAGAGAGGCGAAAGAGGCTGTGACTCCTCCCGTTGTCGGGTTAGTCAGCACCGAGATAAAGGGAAGCCCTTTTTCGCTCAGTTTCGCAATTGCCGCTGAGGTTTTAGCCATTTGCATGAGAGAGAAAACAGACTCTTGCATTCTGGCTCCCCCAGAAGAGGAGACCAGAACCAGCGGAAGGTGAAAACGGATGGCGTGCTCGATCAGAGAGGTGATCCGTTCACCGACAACCGATCCCATCGATCCGCCCATGAAACCAAACTCTAAAACGCCCAAACAGACAGAGATCCCCCCCATTT
>JANQSR010000017.1 GCA_028279205.1 Simkania sp. | reverse complement strand
GAGCGTTGATTTCTTTTTCACTCTTTCTAACCATATAGAGCCTCCTAATTTGGATATTTCGGGCTCAATATACATGTGGGCATCACATGGCAGAGAAGATGGTTTAATTAGACGCTTACTTTGATTACGCCCTCTAGCACTCTTGGCCTTTATAAAAAAAGGGGAAAGATTTAGAATTTCTCTTCATGAAAAGATCGAGAAAAAGTGGAATCTCCCCCACTCGCTCGGAAAATTATCCAGAGTGGTACCAACAGGTGATCAAGGCAGCCCAGCTAGCAGACCACTCCCCTGTACGTGGGTGCATGGTCATAAGACCTTGGGGGTATGCGATTTGGGAAAACATGCAGGCAATTTTGGACAAACGGTTCAAAGAGACGGGTCATCAAAATGCTTACTTCCCCCTGTTCATCCCGCTCAGTTACATGCAAAAAGAGGCAGACCATGTCGAAGGGTTTGCCAAAGAGTGCGCCGTTGTCACGCACCACCGCCTCGTCAAGGATCGGGAGGGGAGTTTAGTCCCAGGTGGAAAGCTTGAAGAACCGCTCATCGTCCGCCCCACTTCCGAGATGATCATCGGCGAGATGTTTGCAAAATGGATCACATCCTACCGAGATCTCCCCCTTCTTATCAACCAATGGGCAAATGTGGTTCGTTGGGAGATGCGCACCCGCCTTTTCTTGCGCACGGCAGAGTTTCTATGGCAAGAAGGGCACACGGCTCACGCTAACCGGGAAGAGGCGATACAAGAGATGCGAAAAATGTTAGAGATCTACGTCGACTTTGCACAGAACAGACTCTCAATTCCCAGCATCAAAGGGGAGAAGACCGAAAAAGAGCGATTTCCTGGAGCCTTGAGCACCCTAACTTTTGAGATGATGATGCAAGATGGCAAAGCCCTACAAGGGGGAACCTCCCATTTTCTTGGACAAAACTTTTCCAAAGTTTCCAAGATCACCTTCTCCGATTCTGAGGGCGCAATCAAACACCCCTGGACCACCTCTTGGGGAATCACCACCCGGATGATCGGAGGGCTTATCATGGTGCATGCAGATGATGATGGATTGGTCTTGCCCCCCAAAATTGCGCCGATTCATGTGGTCATCTTCCCACTTGTGCACCGCGCCGAGACGAAAAACAGCCTCATGACCTACTGCACATCACTCAGAAAAAAGCTCTCCGCCCTCCCTTACGCCGACAGCTTTTTGAAAGTTTCGATCGATGAGCGTGACATGCGCAGTGGTGAGAAAGCGTGGGATTGGATCAAAAAGGGGGTTCCCATCCGGATTGAGGTGGGAATGCGTGAGCTCGAAAGTGGGCTTCTCACTATCAAAAAACGGACAAAGAACCATAGGGAGACTGAGACGCAAACAGAAGAGGAGCTTTTGAAAACGGTTCCTAAGCAGCTCGATGAGATGCAAGAGACCCTTTTGAAAAAGGCAGAGCTCTTTAGAGATTCCCATCTCGTAAAAATCGATACGCAAGAGGATTTTTACACCTTTTTTCACTCAGAAAAGGGGTTTGCCTTTGCCCATTGGTCTGGCGATCCAAAGATTGAGGAAAAAGTGGCAAAAGAGTTGGGAGTGACGATCCGGTGTATCCCCGAAGAGCTCGAAAAAACCGAAGGGATCTGCCCTTTTAGTGGGGAAAAGAGTGCGCAAAGGGTTATCTTTGCCAAGTCCTATTGAACAGGTTTCCGAAGTTCACTCTCTCTAAGACCCAGATTGCCATACCGGTGGTAGTCGATGCTCAGTGAGATCTCGCGCAAATAGTGAAGCAGCTCGATCCGCCCATTTGCACAGACGTGAGCATCATCGATGTAGGTGTGCACCTTTGCAGCGGCCTGTTTCATCTGTTCACTCGGCTTTTCAAGCATACGGATCCTAGTGAAATGACCCGTTTTTATCCTCTTGATAAACGATGCTTCATCCTCTCGCACAATGTTAAAAATGGGAAGTAGCATCTCCCAGTTTATCTGAAGACTTTTGATACTTAGACTCTTTTCCCAACTCACTTCCAACCGCGTTTGACAGGTTAAAGCTGCAGCAAAAACGCGCAAGTAATCGAGAGGTGAAACGGTTGGGCTTATGCGAAAAAGGATTTTTTTTAAGGAGCGGTAGTGTAGAAAGTTATCCTGTCCTAAAACTTTTGACACATCTTTCTTCCTTTTGAACTGCTGATAAAAAAATGCGTAACTTGCAACACTCGCATGCCACATGCCGAGCTCTTCGGCACTTAGATCGAACTTTTCTAAACAGCGGGTCAAGTTGTTGACCCACTCTCCAACTGGAAGTCTCTCTTTGGGAAGTCCCCTTTGTCTTGCGTGCATGAATTGCAAGAGGTAGTTGGGTCCTCCCGCTTTTTTTCCCTGACCATAGCTGCTATTTTTACACCCACCAAATGGCTGTCTCGAAACAATCGCTCCCGTGATGCTCCGATTCACATATCCATTTCCTGTGATGATCAGTTTCTGCCATCTCTTTATCTCCCGTCTGTCCAAACTGTGCAATCCTGATGTGAGCCCATAAGGAGTTGCGTTAGCCAAATGGATGGCATGGTTGAGATCTTCAGCGCGCATGACACCTAAGACGGGACCAAAAAACTCTGTTTGGTGTGTGTAACTCCCCCTTTTGACACCAAATTTGATTCCAGGTGACCACAGGTTGGGATTTTCACGATCTTGCTCAGGCTTGAGGAGCCAAAACTCTCCTTCCTCAAGCGTTGTCAACCCTCTCAAAAGATCTTGACTTGCCTCTCGAATGAGAGGGGTGATCTTACTCGATGTGTCCCAAGCAGACCCGACGGTTAAACTTTTTACAGCATCGCTGAGTTGCCTTCGAAAATGGGGATCATCATAGACCTCTTTTTCCAAAATAGCCAAAGAGGCGGCGCTACACTTTTGCCCGCTATGTCCAAATGCTGAATCGATCAGATCTTTGATGGCCAAATCCCGATCTGAAACGCTTGAAATAATGAGCGCATTTTTCCCTCCCGTCTCTGCGCAGAGGTCAAGACCTGGCCGCATACTAGCAAAAAGGTGCGCCGTACGCGTTGATCCTGTCAAAATGACCTGGTCAACTCTTCGATCCCGAATCAGTGAAGATCCAACTGGTTCATCTTCACAGGGAATGAATTGCAACGCCTCTTTGGGAATCCCAGCCTCCCAGAAAAGATTGACAAGTTCCCAACCCGCAAGCACTGCTTCAGGGGCAGGTTTGAAAAGAGCGCAATTGCCCGTGACAAGTGCAGCGCAAAGCCCCCCACATGGGATAGAGGTGGGAAAGTTCCACGGAGAAGCAACTAAAATTGTCCCCTTAGGCATCCATTCAATATCGCACAAAGTGGCTAAGTGACCCATGAGGTGAGCGTAGTAGTTGGCAAAATCGACCGTTTCTGAATGCTCAACATCGGCTTGCTCGACCATTTTCCCGCTATCGGCCACCATCACTCCGATAAACTCCCCCCTTCTCTCAGATAGCTTCTGAGCCACTTTTGAAAGGAGGGTGCACCGCTCTTCAATCGGTTTACCTG
Source organism: Simkania sp. (assembly GCA_028279205.1). Taxonomy (GTDB): domain Bacteria; phylum Chlamydiota; class Chlamydiia; order Chlamydiales; family Simkaniaceae; genus JANQSR01. The sequence goes on along the minus strand of JANQSR010000017.1, from coordinate 8,420 downwards.
CCCACACTTTTTCAAACCTTTCGGCACATGTCAAAGCCCGATCTATCTCCTTCCACGAAGCGAGGTGAAAGGTGTAAAGCGGTTTTGAAGGGTTAGAAGGATCATACCCTTCCCTCTGGATCCCACTCTGTGTGACTCGCTCTCCCTCAACAACCAAGGGAATCTCTTCAAATGTTTTGCTCTTCCACCTGTTTAAAACCTCCTTAATAAGCAGACGGTTTTCAGAGAGAGAAAAATCGGTGTCTGGTTCATTTTCAAAAGGTGCACTCAGCTCAAAATGGGTTTGAACCTTCCCCTTCCCCCTGGCTTGTTGACGACGGGGCACTTGATCCACACTCTTGATCATCTGACACCCCTTCTTAAAGAGCTGGACTTGCTCTTTCCATTCAGAAGATAGGGGGGTTAGAGCAAAGCTCTTGGCTAAAAAATTTTCAGCCCCCGTGTTTTCATCGAGACGGCGGATCAGATAGGCAATGGCACTTTGAAAATCTCTCTGGGTTGCAACGGCGCAATAAAGGAGGATATGACCAGACAAGATCTGCACAACCTTACACGTATGATCAGCCATCCCTTCGAGCATTTCAAAGCTCACCTCCCGCTCTACCCGATTTTCCACACGCAAAAGCATAGCAAATGCGATATCAAACAGGTTGTGAGTGGCAACTCCGATGTGAACCGCTTTTGCATGCTCTATTTTGCAGCCGTAGAGGAGCATTGCCCTGTAGTTGGCATCTGTTTGCTCTTTCCCCTGGTAAGGGGCTTGCTTCCACCCGCGCACAGATGCTTCAACCTGTTCCATTGCCATGTTTGCCCCCTTGACGATCCGAATTTTAATCGGCACGCCCCCCTTTTCAACCCGCTCTTTTGCCCAAGCAGTCAGCTCTTTTTGGATAGCGTGAGAATCGGGAAGGTAGGCTTGAAGCACAATCCCTGCAGAGAGCAGTTTGAAGGGAGGCTCACTCAAAACTTTGATGAATAACTCTTTTGTGAGCCAAAGATCTCTGTACTCTTCCATATCGAGATTGACGAATTTAAAACGGAGGGTGCCATCTTCACATTTCATCTTATGGCGCATGGCCGCTTGGTAGAGCTTGCGGAGGCGCACTGCCAAATTTTCAAGAGTCTTTTCTTCAGCGAGCAGATTGATCTGAGAGTAGATCGTTGAAATTTTAACCGAGATGTAATCGATAAGGGGGTTTTCTAAATCTCTTAAGTAGAGATTCAACCTTCTTTCAGCCTCCTTTTCCCCCAAGATCGCCTCTCCCAAATGGTTCAAGTTCAGGAAGACCCCTTGCGCTTTCCTCCTCTTTATATGTTTTAGAAGGGGGAGTCTCTCCCCTGGAATAATCACCTTTGCCGTCTCCTGTCTTAGCTCTCGCATCGCCAAAGGAACGACTAGCTTAGCAAATCTATCTCCTAGAGCTTCAAATAAATAGAGCTTTAACCGTTTCAAGACTCCCAAAAACTTGGGCACACCAAAAAGGGTAAGCAGGTAAACCATCTGGTTGGCAATGCGCCCTGGATCGTGTGAGCGAAAACACTGGTCGGTCATTGCGACCAAAAAGACTTTGCCAATCGGATCTTTCATCATCCGAGAGAGTTCGCTATGCCTTTTTCGATCCTCTGCAGTGATCAGCCCGTCCGAAGCGAGTAAGATATGAGAAGCAAGCTCTACCGTTTTTTCTACTCTCCTCTCTAAAGTTAAAGGTGTATCCCAAACCGAATCGAGTCGCTCTCTTGCAGCCTTTATGTGTTTGGAGTCCAATTGTTCCGACATCAACCTCTCTCTGTTTTTGCTCTAGCTGTTTCATCGAACCTGATATACTATATCTATTACCTTAAAAACTTTTTTTTTGTATCTCTCTATTTATAATTCTCTGTTTTTTATGTCATTTCATTGGTGTAAAATATAATTCTACTTTCACTCGTTAAATTAATTAAAATGATATATTGCATTTACATTTTAATATTAATAGCCTTATTATTGCAGAGATAAATTAATTAATTTAATTAAATGAACGAAAATCTAGATTACGTAAAAAAGCGGATAAAAGCGTGTCAGAAACGTTTATTAGACACATCTAAGCGAAATAAGCTGATCTCTTTTAAACACAGCGAACGCTCTCATCAACATGTGCGCGTTATCAACGCACAATTCGATTCCCTTTACCACGCTTTATTAGAAGGTGATAAGCCTCTTAAACTTCTCCCTCTGCCAGATCCAGAAAAATCCTCTCCAGATGAAGAGAGAGAAGGGTTTCTCAATCACTTAAGCCAAGCTAATTCAGCAGATAATGAGCCCCATTTAAACAAGACCCAGATTGCTCACCTTCATCAAATAGATCCTAGCTATGAAATGGCCGAACCAAATCCTAGAGAAAAGGAAAATGGAAAAAGACCAGAAGGGGTGCAAACTTTCCTCTTCTTAGAGGAAATGAACAAGAAGCTACGCAAGCTGAAGTCTTACGTTAAGACAGACATCCAAGAGTCTGGTGTCAATACCCTGCACATCGCATTTGGATTTCTAGAGTGGTATGAATCACGAAACTCAGATAGAAAGCTTCTCTCCCCACTACTTTCACTTGAAATCAACCTTGAAAAAGAGAGGTCAATCAGAGGGGAAGAGTTTCTTATTCAAGCAAACTCAGAAAGCGTAGAAGTCAACCTATCTCTATCAAAAATTTTATCTTACGAATTTGGGATTGAACTGCCAAGTTGGACCGAAGGGGACTGCCCAGAGAGCTATCTGAAAAAGGTGAACCTATCCATACAAGGTCGACAAGACCCGAGATGGAAGGTTCGAAGATTCATCACTATAGGCCGCTTCCATTTTGCGCGCCTCGTCATGTATCACGATTTGTGTAACGAAAATCGATCTAACGGTCAAGCCATATGGGAAAATAAGATTGTACAAACCCTCTTCGGTGGATCTGATCACCAAACGAGTGGGCATCATGCTGAAGAATGGAATGTGGACACGCCAGAGGTTGAAGAGATTGTCCCCCTACTCTTTACTCCTGCAGATGCTTCGCAGCATAACGTCCTGGTTAATGTCATGAAAGGGGATAACTTGGCAATTCAAGGGCCTCCAGGAACGGGAAAATCGCAAACGATCACCAATATTATTGCCAATGCACTCTACAAGGGTAAATCGGTGCTCTTTCTAGCTGAAAAAAAGGCTGCTCTCGATGTGGTATTCGCTCGTTTGTGCGAAGGGGGTTTAGACCCATTCTGTTTAGAGTTGCACTCGACAAAGGCAAACAAGAAAGAAGTTTTAAACTCGATCAAGCAACGTCTGGAGCTAGATGCGATGCCGAACGATCAGCGGCTGCTTGACTTAAAATCAGAAGACTTTAAGAGGCAAAGAGAACTGATCTCTGAGTACACTCATCAGTTGCACTCTAAATGGGGCAGCCACGGAAAGTCTGTCTATGATCATCTGTGGAAGTTTTTAAAGTGTAAAGATCGTTTCAGCGGATGTCCTACAAAGATCAACGAATGTAAAATTCCCTTTGAAAAGGCGGATTTGTCCGAAATCGAAAAGAGGAAGCATCTCGATTACCTTGAAAAAATAGCAGGTCTTAAAAAGCAAGTGGACGATCTCTCCAAAGAGGGGGAGCATCCTTGGGGATTTGTTGATGACTTTCATTTGAATTCAGTTGAGCAGGCCGACTTAATAATCGAAATCAAAGCGTGGAAAGGGGAGCTTGAAACTGTTCAAGAGAAACTGGGCTTTCTCAGTCAGGAGACTAGCCGTGTTCAAGAGAAGATCAAGACCCTTAATCAGAAGCTTTGTTTCTCCTTAAAATCTAAAGAGTTCGAGTCCGCCTTTCACTCTCTATTTACTGATCTTTCTGATGCCGATCTGCACCAACTGGAAGACTCCCTTTTAGCCGATCTAGAGGGGAAGGATGAAAATACTTTTCACGCCCTTTTTGAGAAGGTCAACTCATTCAGGTCGATTTTAGAGGCAAATTTGTCCAAAGAGAGTACACAGGTTAACTCTCATCAAAATTTCAATCCGAACGGAAAGGAGTATTTGGTGGATAGACTTGAAATATGGTCAGATGCGACCGCTCTTAGCTCTTTTATCCGATATTTTCTGACTTATGAGTCTAGTTGGGGTAAAATCCAATTTATAAAAAGAGATCCTACCATCTTAGATCAATTTGAAGAGATTAAAAAAGAATTAGCCGCTGCCAAAGAGACCCAAATCGATCAGATGAGCCCCTCTAGAATAGAAAAACATCTTGTTGATTTGGAAAGAGAACAAGAGCAGCAGCGCGAAACAGTTCACTCTCTTATCAATAAACTCGACTTGGGTCAATTGCTCAACGGAATTGAGAAAGAGAGTCTAAGCACCCTGTGGATGGTTGCTCAGCTGCCAGAGTTGATCGCCTCTTTGACCTATGACGAACTGCTTTTAACAAGAAGCCGCCACTTTATTGATAAAAAAAACAACCCATCTCTAGAAGAGGCTGTTGAAATAGAGAAGCGGTATAATCTTTCAGGGATCGTAAATGTTGATGCGATCAGTAAACATATCGACGCATTAAGTCGAGCTGGCTCCCTTCCTTTCCTTAATCGATCCTATCGGCAGGCGAAGCAATTTCTCAAAAAGTGTTCTAAGCCAGGCACTAAATTCAATCAGAAAAAATCTGCTGAAGATTTACGCATCATAGAGGATATCTCGAAAAAAATGGGAGCAAACAGACAACTTCAGCAAGCAAGCGGTTCTTCATTCAAAGGGCTCGAAACTAATTTGAAAAGATTTTTGAATATCAACAGGTGGGCGATTACCATTCAGGAACAGTACATATCGGGTCATCCGTTTTCCAAAAAATTAGGAGAGTGGCTTTTAGACGCAGATGTAGACAAGCTTGATCTTTTGAGAAAATTGGCAAGTGATCCTCTTTTTGTCGAACCAAATCAAATAGAAGAGATAAAGAAAACGACTGATCCGAACATCACTTTAGAAGCCTATTTTAGCAAAAAAGAAGAGAGAGTAGACCAAATAAAGATGCTTAAAGAGTCGCTCGAAAATAAAACTAGCTCTGAAGCTGTCACTTTTGCCAACTTGAGCGAAGATCTGCCCCATTTGCAACGAGCAAAAGGGGCAAAAGAAGCGGCTTACCAAGAGGCGGAAAGAGAGCCAACAAAAGAACCACCCCATTTTGAACCCTTTTCATACAAAGAACTTCAAAAAATGTGGGTGGGATTTAAAGATCAGATTGGAAAATTGAGCGAATTGGTTAAGAGCCAAACAGAAAGAGCGGAGTCGATCTTCAATCAGTTCAAACTCTCTTTCTCCTCTTGCTCCTTGAGGGAGAAAACTACTTTTCTAGGTGTTGATCTAACCCATCTGATCAAGCGGCTCGCATGGGCTCTGGAAAGGCAAGAATCTCTTAAATGTTGGATCGAATTTGAAAAACAGTCTCATCAAACAGATGGAGAGATAACAGGGCGACTGATTCAAACCTACAAGAAAAAGAGACTTGACTTTTCCAGTTTGCCCAACGCTTTTGATTACATCACCTCCCGCTCTTCTATTGATGAAATCTCGAAGGTTTGTGGGGGCGTTCTTGAGGCCGAAGGCGCAAGCTTAGAGAGAGCAAGGGATCGGATCAAGCGACTAGACAAAGAGACATCACAACTCAGAAGAGAAGAGCTTGTTCATAAACTCTCTCTTGATGAACCCTTAGAGGGAGGGAGAGTCGGTTCTAAAAAGAGCTGGTCAGAGGGAGCATTGCTCTATGAACAGGTGAATAGACAGCGCGGACATCTCTCGATCAAAGAGCTGATAAAACGCGCCGGAAAATCGGTTCAGAAGGTGAAGCCTTGTTTCCTCATGTCGCCTTTAGCCGTTGCTCAGTATCTAGAGCCTGATGACTCTCTCTTTGATCTCGTCATCATCGACGAGGCCTCACAAATGCGCACAGAAGACGCGCTTGGAAGTATTGTGCGTACCAAGCAGCTCATCGTCGTCGGGGATCCAAAACAACTCCCCCCGACTAGCTTCTTTCAATCAGAACCAGAAGAGGAGGAAGAAGAGGAAGATTTGAATGAAGAGTCGATCATGGATCTGGCTTTGGCTGCTTTTAGACCCTTCCATATGTTAAGTCGGCATTACCGCTCAGAGCATGAAAGTTTGATCGCATTTTCAAACCACCATTTTTATAACAGTAACCTTCTTATTTTTCCTTCCCCCGTAGAAAGTCCCGACGAGCTAGGCGTCAAATCGATCTATGTGAATGATGCCATTTATAAATCAAGCTTGAATGAGAAAGAGGCCGAAGTTGTTGTAAAACACGCCCTAGAATTTATGAAACGGCATCCAAATCGAAGCCTCGGTATTGGTACGATGAACGCTGCTCAAGAAAGTCTGATAGAAGATAAGATGGAATCTGCCTTTACGGAAAATCGGGATGCCGATCAGTATAGAAATAAGTGGGAATCAACACTCTATCCCTTCTTTGTTAAAAAAATTGAGAACATCCAAGGGGATGAAAGGGATGCTATTTTCATCTCCACTGTGTATGGGAAAGGAGAAGGGAAGGAGAAAGTTCATCAAAATTTTGGACCTATTAACAAGATTGGGGGGCATAGACGTCTAAATGTCCTTTTCTCACGCGCAAAAAGAAATATGGTTGTTTTCACATCCCTAAAAGCAGAGGATATCAAGACGAGTGAGAGATCCTCTGAAGGCGTAAGAGCGTTCAAAGGTTTTCTTGCCTATGCGGCGACTGGGATGATGGATATGGGGGACTACGATTCTCGGAAAATAAACAGGGAACCCGACAGCGATTTTGAGATCTACGTGAAAGATAGACTCGAAAGCATTGGATGTGAAGTTCACCCGCAGGTGGGCGTATCTGGATACCGGATCGATCTGGGAATAAAGCACCCTAAATACCCTGACGGATACCTCATGGGGATCGAGTGTGATGGCGCCTTTTACCACTCCTCAAAATCGGCTCGAGAGCGGGATGTCATTCGTCAAAAACACCTCGAAGGGTTGGGCTGGCGTATTTACCGCATCTGGTCAACCGATTGGTTTTCCGATACAGATCGGGAGTTTGGAAAATTGAAAAGTCGCATCGAAGAGCTTCTAAAAAAAGTCAATCCTCCCCAAGAAGGGGGCTTTTAAGCAAACGGTCTCAACTTTTACTGGTGAGCTAGGTATCCGTTCAGTGGGGGGTACTAGATTGAAGGGGCTTGGATCTCGGAATTAAATGTTGAAAGATAGGTACTCTGAAAAATTAAGCAGCTTCCTTTCCTTGTTTTTTCAAGGTCATCCGGACTGACATTGCTCTTTCTATAGAATGACTCCCTTAGTCTTAAGCGATCTTTCTGCAACATTGTTCGTTAGATATACTCCTGGATATCGGGTAAAGAGAAAAAGTTTTTCAAAGTCTATGAGAAGCCTATCTGCAAACCTAGACATTTTATCTGACCCATTTGCGAAGGCATCATAAAGGACATCTTTGATTTTCCTTTTCCGATAGCTTACTCTTGCTTGTTGGAAAAGATTGGAAAAACAAACTTCAGACTGCTGGCTCTAATCGCTTCTTCCTTGACAAAAACGACAAAAAGGAATTATCATTTCGCAATCTCAAAACATTGAAGGTTCACACATATGATATCACCAGAAAAGATAAAACCACTCGGAAAACGGGCTCTTGTCAAACGCTCAGAAATTCCCGCATAAAAAGGGGGGATTTTGATCCCCGATTCTTCAAAAGAGAAATCCAAAGAGGGCGAAATTTCCTTACGCGAGCCACGGGAAGTAGGGTGATGCCATAAGTTTTTAAGTACGTACAAATTTTCACGAGAGGCTCAAAATGAAGAGAATTTTTTTTGCGAAACTTGAGTTTATAAAATAAAACAAACAAAATATTTTTTTTAAATAAATCTTGGTATTATCATGAATAATATTAGCAGGTATGAAGCCAGCCAAACAACAGGAGTTCTTCAGTCGCTTCCGGGTGAAACCCCTGAAGAGACAAAACCCTTTGGGCAAATAAATTTTTCAAGATGGTTTGGTAGTGAATCTCACGCTAGTGGGGAGCGAGTGTGGGAAGATATCTCTAAAACAACCGTGGATCTTCCCGTCGAAAAAATTTTAGATAAAGATTATTTTGAACCTTGTGACTTTTTCCCTCCACTGGGCTATCAAGAGCCTTTTCTTAAGCAAGGGGTGACACGCAGACAAACCGAACCGAGGCTCTGGTCTATGAGCAATGAAGAATGGGCTCTTATTGAAAGGACCACAACCCGAAACGCCAAAAAACCTCGAGAAGCTCTAAATTCGCTTATTTTTTTTTTGATAAATGGGGGCGCTAGTATTCCCCTTCCAAATAATCCGAATTTTTCCACACTGAGAACAGTTCGCAATTATTTCACTACTTGGAAAAAGAGTG